>JBNKOT010000076.1:0-2180 GCA_050294855.1 Draconibacterium sp.
ATATTTTTGATAATGCAGACAAGGTGTTAAAAATTAGTTGTTAATTGATTTTATTCACGTTTTGAAATTCAAAATAAAATAGAAAATGACAGAGGAAAAGATAAATAATGAAGCAGAAGAAAAAGCGGAAGAAGTAGTTGAGAAGACTGTGGATTCGGCTGAAGAAACTGCTGAAAAAGAAGAACCTGTTGCAGAAGAAAAAACAGGCAAAAAGAAAAAATCAAAAAAAGATAAAAAGGAAGCGAAAATTGAAGAACTGGGTGAAAAACTTCAGGAAATACAAGACAAACATTTACGCTTACAAGCTGAGTTTGACAATTTCCGTCGCCGTACCATAAAAGAAAAAGCCGATCTGATAAAGTCGGGAGGCGAATCAGTTTTGATTAATATTCTTCCGGTTATCGACGATTTCGAACGGGCACTTGCATCGTTAAAAGATGTAGCAGACGACGATGCAGGAAAACAGGGAACAACCCTTATTTACAACAAATTCGAGGAGTTTCTGAAACAAAACAATGTAAAAGAAATCGACGCTTTAAATCAGGATTTTGATGTTGATTTGCACGAAGCATTAACAAAAATTCCTGCTCCCGAAGAAAAGTTAAAAGGTAAAGTTGTTGATGTGATTCAAAAAGGATATTTACTCAGTGATAAGGTAATCCGATTTGCCAAAGTTGTAATCGGAGAATAAAATAGTCGAGAATGTCGAAAAGAGATTATTACGAGGTACTGGATGTTGGCAAAAGTGCCAGCGCCGAAGAAATAAAAAAAGCTTACCGTAAAAAAGCGATTCAATACCACCCCGACAAAAATCCGGGAGATGCTGCGGCAGAAGAGAAATTTAAAGAAGCAGCCGAAGCATACGAAGTGCTTAGCAATGCGGAGAAAAAGCAACGTTACGATCAGTTTGGGCACGCCGGAATGGGTGGTGCTGCAGGCGGCGGATTTGGCGGTGGATTTTCCGACATCGAAGATATTTTCTCCTCTTTTGGAGACATTTTTGGCGGCCATTTTGGCGGATTTGGTGGTTTTGGCGGCGGCGGTGGTCGCAGCCGCGGAGGCAGAAGAGTTAGCCGTGGTTCCGATTTAAGAGTAAAAGTAAAGCTCAACCTTTCGGAAGTTGTAAACGGTGTTGAGAAAAAACTAAAAGTAAAAAAATACGTTGCCTGCCAGCATTGTAGCGGCACCGGAGCAAAAAACGGATCGTCGTATTCTACCTGCGGAACATGTGGTGGAAACGGACAAGTAACCCGAATTGCCAATACTTTGCTCGGACAAATGCAAACTACTTCTGCCTGCCCTACGTGTCAGGGTGACGGTAAAATGATTACCGACAAATGTCATCATTGTGCAGGAGAAGGCGTTCTGCGCGACGAAGAAGTAATCAGTGTAAAAATTCCTGCAGGAGTTGGTGAAGGCATGCAATTGAATGTTTCGAATAAAGGAAATGCTGGCCGACGCGGAGGAGTAAATGGCGATTTGCTGGTGGTGATTACCGAAGAAGATCACCCGGAATTAATTCGCGACGGAAACAACCTGATTTATAACCTCTTCCTTTCGTTCCCCGAAATTACATTAGGAACAACAGCAGAAATTCCAACGGTAGAAAACAAGGTAAAAGTAAAAATCGATGCAGGCAGTCAGCCCGAAAAGATTTTACGTTTGCGCGGAAAAGGAATTCCTGACGTAAATGGGTACGGGAAAGGTGACTTGTTGGTCCGTGTTCATGTTTGGATTCCACAGAAACTTAGCAACGAAGAAAAACGAACCCTGGAAAAATTGCAAAGTTCACCCGGTTTTCTTGCAGGACCGTCGGCATCAGAAAAAAGTTTCTTTCAAAAAATGAAAGACATGTTTGAATAACCCGTTTAACGGATCTAAATAGAAGCAAAAACTACAAATTCATCATCGGAATTTGTAGTTTTTTTTTACCTGAAAACAAGATTTATCAGAACGACTAATTCCTGAACAAGTACAATTTTTTTTTAGGAGCTTGATGCAATCGCTTTTCAATCGGCAAATCAATTGCGCCATTTTATACTTTTTACAACTTTCCCAGTGCGATGCGTTATTCAATCGTTTGAAATGTAAAGTTTTTAACTCCCAAACAAGCTTTTCGCCAAGCTGTAAAATCCTATTTCATCTTAATAATATCCAACTCTTGATAAAATAAAATAAAC
>JBNKOT010000077.1:0-1965 GCA_050294855.1 Draconibacterium sp.
AATGGGTGGTGAGGCTTTGCAATTTACAAAAAAAGAAAGGCAATACAATGCATTGCCTTTCTGTTATTTTTACTTACGTAAGTTCAATTCCTTAATGATAGAACGGTAACGTTCAATGTCTTTTTTAATCAGATAGTCAAGCAAACTTCTACGCTTTCCTACTAATTTAATCAATGCACGGCGCGTGCTGTGGTCTTTTTTGTTTTCTTTCAGGTGTTCTGTCAAATGGTTAATTCTGAACGTGAACAATGCAATCTGACCTTCTGCACTTCCTGTGTCTGCTTTGCTTTTACCGTGTTCGGCAAAAAGCTCTTGTTTTTTTTCTCCTGTTAAATACATTTTAAAAGAACTTTATTTGTTATACAATGTTTACGCCGCAGCATCGCTTTCAATAACAACGGCTTAAAATTAATTGGCCGCAAAAATAGATAAAAGATTTTGAATTACAACCGCTTATCCAATTTTTTTAACCGTACGAATAAGATCATTTCAATTATATTCCACTGAAATCGACATCCTTAAATAATATGGATGGAGTACGCCATGATGAATTCAGGTTGACATCGTTGCCTACTTCGCCAATATTCGACCAAAGATCTTTCATGTTTCCGGTAATGTTCATTTCAGAAACCGGTTTTGAAAGTTTACCGTTTTCGATCAAAAATCCTTCAATTCCGTATGAGAAATCACCGGTGGTTCCATTGCTGTTTCCTCCATTGAATCCGGTTACCAAAATACCTTTTTTTACCGATGCGATCAGTTCATCTATATTCTTTGTTCCTTTTTCGAAAACCAAATTGGTGGTACTTCCGCTATTGGGTTGCATCTCCAGTTTTTTGCCGTAATAGGTATCGATATAGTAAGTTTTTAAAACCCCTTTGTCGAAAATCGTACGTTTTTTTGTGGCCAGACCTTCGTTGTCGAAAAGCCGCGAACCGCGACCGCCAACAATAAACGGATCGTCGATAAGAGTCAGTTTTTCGGAGGCTACTCTCTGCTCGAGTTTATCGATTAAGAACGAGTTTTTTTGCTGAATAGCAGAGCCATTTAAGGCAGAAATAAGTGGCCCAAAAATTCGTCCGACCTGCCGGTTTTCAACAATCATTGGCATTTTCCCCGATTCAATTTTATCCTGCCCGATTTTGTCCATCGCCCGTTTTAATGCGATATTTCCAATGTTGTCTTTTTTTAGTTTGTCGTAGAAAATGGCACTTTCGCCCCAGTACGATTCCGGTCGTGCATCGTCGCTTTTTACCGAAACCGAAGCATTCAATCCGTAATACGAATTCGAAGTGTCGCCTTCGAAACCATTGCTGGTAACCATAACTCTTTCGTTCAATCCATCGTAGTAACTTGCCGAAACTGAAATAATCCGTTCGTCTTTTCCAAGCACTTCTTTTTCAGCAGCAAAAGCCAGATTTATTTTATCCTGCGGATCTATTTTACTGAAATTGGTATCAAGTGTTCCCAAGGGCTGTCCTTCGCCTTTGTAATAAAGTTCGGGATCGGGCAGCATTCTGAATTCGTCTTCAGAAAGGTATTTTGTGCCTTCGATTGCTTCTTCTATAAAATGCGCCAAATCTTCTTTTTTCATCCGGTTCGTTGAATGGGCCGAATATTTTCCATCGACGTATAAACGGATCGAAAGACTGCTTTGTATGGCTTGTTCGAGTTTATCTATTTTTTCTTCGCGCACTTCAACGCTGCTGCTTTGGCTGTTCGATATACTAACACTGGCTTGCTGGGCACCGCTTTCGAGTGCATGGTTCATTGCCCATTTTGCCAAACTATATTTTTCTTCTTTTGTCATTACTTTTTCTTTTAAAAATTTAACATAAATCAGGATTAGGCATTGGTGCCACCAACCGTAAGTTTTTTAACTAAAACAGTTGGTAGACCGCAAGTTACCGGAACCGACTGGCCGTCTTTGCCACAAGTCCAGGTACCGTTGTCGATCAAATAATC
>JBNKOT010000078.1:0-31882 GCA_050294855.1 Draconibacterium sp.
GCTATGAATTTCACTTATAAATACCGATTTTCTGCGTCATATTTGCTTACCATAGCCCGCTATGCTTTCGCAAACAGTCCTTGAAACTCAATATTTATACGCGATTTGAGCCATTAATTTTATATCGAACTCAGGTTAATACTTTTAATGATGTGGATTGAAGTTTCTGCTCCGAAACTGAAAAATTCCGAGTCAATGGACTAATTTTTTTTGAGTAATTTTAACCAAAGAAAACTTAACCCGAATAAAATGAAATTTAAAAACCTGATTCTTTCACTAATAATTATCCTTTTTACGCATATCCTTTTTGCTCAACGCACCGAAATTGTTTTCCTCTCGGGAACCGATGCAGCCAACACAGTCGAATGGGATTTCTTTTGCACCGATGGCAGAAACAGTGGTGAATGGACAAAAATTGATGTCCCCTCGAATTGGGAACTCGAAGGTTTTGGCACTTACAATTATGGTCACGACTGGCGAAACAAAGACATAAAACTCGGATTGGAACACGGATTATACAAATATGAATTTGAAGTTCCGGCCAATTGGAAAGGAAAAACAATCAACATTGTTTTTGATGGATCGATGACCGACACTAAAGTTAAAATCAATGGAAAATCGGCCGGAGAATTGCATCAGGGTGCTTTTTACCGTTTTAAATACGACATTTCGAAATTGTTGAAATACGGTAAAACAAATGTTTTGGAAGTTGATGTCGACAAACATTCTTCGAACGAATCGCTGGTTCGTGCCGAACGACAAGCCGACTTCTGGATTTTTGGCGGAATTTTTCGCCCGGTATTTTTGGAAGTTTTACCCAAAACAAACTTGCAAAGGACTGCTATCGATGCCAAAGCCGATGGTACTTTTAATGCATTAATTGTGCTTAACGAATCAAAATTGGATTATACCGTTTTAGTTGATTTGTTTGATTTGAAAGGAAACAAAGTTGGAAAAACAGTACAGTCCAAGATTGAAAAAGGAGTCACAGAAAAAATGATTTCCGGGAAATTTGAAAACATAAAATCGTGGAATCCGGAGTGGCCGAATTTATACATGATGAAAATCACGCTCAAAAAAGGAGAAACGGTTTTACACGAAGTAAACGAACGGATCGGATTCCGAACTGTGGAATTGCGCAAACACGATGGATTTTACATCAACAACGAAAAAGTTGTTTTTAAAGGAGTCAATCGGCATTCGTTCTGGCCCGAAACAGGCCGCTGTTTAAGCGAAGAAAATCATCTGACCGATATTCATTTAATGAAAGAAATGAATATGAATGCGGTTCGAATGTCGCACTATGTTCCGGATAAAAGATTTCTTGAATTGTGCGATTCGCTGGGGCTTTTTGTACTCGATGAAGTGACCGGATGGCAGCAGGGTTACGATACGATTGTTGGACCAAAGTTGGTTAAAGAAACCATTTTGAGAGATGAAAATCATGCCTGTGTTGTGGTTTGGGATAATGGCAACGAAGGCGGCTGGGATTTTTTTAATGAAAAAGGATTTCACGAATACGACATTCAAAAGCGCCCGGTTATTTATCCCTGGTTATTGCGCAACGGTGTCGATACGCATCATTATCCGGAGTTTAATTATGGAATTGGCCGCAATGTGTTTGGCAACGATCCGTTTATGGCCACCGAATTATTACATGGTTTGTACGATGGAGGACACGGTGCCGGATTGGAAGAATTCTGGAGATCGTACGAATCGACACCTTTGCTGGCTGGTGGATTTTTATGGGTTTTAGCCGACGAGGCTGTTTTAAGAGTGGATAAAGAAGGAACTGTTTTTGACTCGAAAGGCAACAATGCTCCCGATGGAATTCTTGGACCTCACCGCGAAAAAGAGGGCAGTTTTTATACCATCAAAGAAATCTGGTCGCCCGTGCAAGTCAATCCAGTAACCATTAACCGAAATTGGAACGGTAAACTTTTTATCAAAAATAAATTTATTTACACCAATTTAAAAGATTGTGGTTTTAGCTGGCAGGCGCTTAAAACGTCGATCGGAAGTACAAAAGAAATAACCACCGGGAGTGGCACGATTTCAAGTCCCGAAGGAAAACCGGGAGAAACAGTACAAATACAAATTGAATATAACAATGCATTGAAAGATGCTGATATTTTCCGTTTTAAAGCGATCGATCCGAATGGTTATGAATTATATACCTGGAGCTGGCCTGTAATTCAACCCGACGAAAAAGCGGCAGAGTTGAAAAATGCAAGCAAAGAATCTCAAACCAAAATTAAAATTCATGAAACCGAAAATTCGGTTTTGGTTGCCGCCAATGGAATTGAAATTTCCTTCTGCAAAAAGGACGGAACTTTGCTTTCTGTGAAAAACGAAAAGGGGATGGTTTCATTAAATGGTGGTCCGGTACCGGCAGGAGTTGAGTCGGAAGTAAAAGGAACGTCGTTCAAATTAGATGAAAAAGGAAGTTTTGTTTTTGAAACCAGCTATTCGAAATATCCTGAAAAAATAGTCTGGACACTTGAAAAATCTGGACTATTAATGTTGGAGGCTAATCCATTGCGAGGTGCAAGAGATATTGATTTTATCGGGATTTCGTTTAATTATCCCGAAGAAAAATGCACTGGTGTAAAATGGATGGGGCGCGGTGCCTACCGGGTTTGGAAAAACCGTTTAAAAGGAAGTAATATTGGAGTTTGGGAGAAAGCATACAACAATACAATAACCGGCGAAAGTTTTAATAATTTGGTTTATCCTGAATTTAAAGGCTACCACGGAAATTTGTATTGGGCAACTTTAGAAACGACCGAATCTGATTTTACCATCATTTCAGCAACACCAAACTTGTATTTTCAACTTTTTAAACCGGCAAAACCCAAATACGTTTTGGGGGGAACTTTCCCGCCGTTTCCCGATGGAGACCTTTCGTTTTTGTACGAGATTCCGGCAATTGGAACTAAATTTAAACAAGCCGAAAAACTCGGACCAAAAAGTCAGAAAGGAATTTATGGTGGACATTGGGGCGACGAAAATTACCCGATAAAACTCTGGTTCGATTTTAGATAAAAATAATTTATGAAAAGGCGGAAACATTACGATAAAACAAAATACGATGAGATTTAAATACCTGTTCCACTTCTTGTTGGCAACTCTTGCGATGTTCCCTTTATCGTGTACACAAAAAGCACCCGAACAAAAACCTAACATTGTTTGGATTATGATGGAAGACTGGGGTTACCAATTGTCATGCTATGGAGAACCGGGAATTCATACGCCAAATATCGATAATTTTGCAGCCGAAGGAATTCGTTATACCAATTCGTTTTGTACCGCTCCGGTTTGTTCTCCGTCGCGTTCGGCCATGATGACCGGATTTCATCAGAATTACATTGGCGCTAACCAGCACCGCACGCAAAAACCGGGGTTTGAAAAAAAAGCTTTGCCCTATGGAATTAAACCGATTACCCATTTGTTGGAAGAAGCGGGATATTTTACCTGTTTTATGGCGAATAGAAAAACAGATTTAAATTTTACGCTCGATCGGCCTGTTTTTCAGGGAAAAGATTGGAACGAACGTGCCGAAGGGCAACCGTTTTTTGCCCAGTTAACCTTTCAGAAAACACACCGAAAATGGCATCGCGATCCTTTAAATCCAATAGAAATTGATGAGGTTGTGTTACCACCGTATTATCCGCAAACCGATTTGGGAAAAAGAGATTGGGCAAATGGATTGGAAAGTGCACAAATTGTTGACCGCGAAATTGGTGAAGTTTTAAAACGTCTAGAAGAGGAAGGCCTGGCAAAAAATACACTTGTTTTTATCATTGGAGATAATGGTCGGTGTATGCCACGCGGTAAACAGTTTTTATACGACGGAGGAATTCAGGTGCCAATATTGGTGCGCTGGCCGGCAAAAATAAAACCTGCACAAATCAACGATAATCTGGTGACTACCATCGACATTTCGAAAACGATTTTAGATGTTGCCGGGGTTGCTCCTCCGTACGAATTACATGGGAAGAATCTGCTGGAAGGAAGTACAAACGACCGAAAATATGTTTTTGCTGCACGCGATAAAATGGACGAAACGCACGATGCAATGCGAGCTATTCGTTCAAAGGAATTTAAACTCATTCATAATTTAATGCCCGAACGGGCGTATTGCCAGTATAATCAATACAAGGAAATGAGTTATCCGGTGTTGGCCGAATTAAATGTTTTAAACTTGAGAGGCGAACTTCCTCCCGAACAGGCTGCATTTATGGCGGCCACAAAACCTGAATTCGAATTGTACGACATGAAAAACGATCCGAATGAAATGAATAATCTGGCCAATAATGAGGAGTACAAACCAATAAAAGAAGAGTTGCTGAGAGAACTCAATAACTGGCGCGAAAATGTAATTCGCGATAAAGGAGTAAGCGAAAAATTCAGAATTGGGGGCTGGCCGGCGACCTATCCAACCCGCTCGCTCGAAGAATGGGAACACATTCTGGAACTATGGCAACCCTGGGTTTTCCGCCAAGTCGGAAGCACCGTTCAACGCCCCGACAAGGAAATTGGAAAAACAAACCTGGCAAGTCCTTCCTAATTCGCATTGATTTTGATTACACTACAAAGCAGCTATTTTAAGATCCAATTCGTCTTTTATGAAAGCAAAAGATTTCTGTTAGCAGAAATATCTTTGTCGTTGACGAAAAGGAAATTATATTAAACGGTGCAAATACACCCTGGAATCGTAGGAACGATTTTGGCGGTAATTACACCAGTTCGTGGAGGAACAATGAGTTCAAAAAAACTAAAGATGCAGCCAATCCGAACTTGTTTGTTCCGGCTTCCGAAATGTTTATTGGCGCATACAACAACGGATGGAAAGGATTGATGCCCTGGACTTCGAACGGAGTTGATACCATGGAAACCTCAACGAATTGAATGACGGATTGAAGCCTTTCAAAATTTGCATCCCGAATTAATCGATCCTTCTTATACCACGGATCTTGCACCACAACAAAATAAACAAAACGAATAAAATGCTCGATATAGTTTATCCAAATTCGGTGTTGGAACATTTTACGGTTGTGCTAAAGTAATGGCGCGTATCTCATAATTGTTTGTCAATCTACAAGGTCATTGCGAATGAAGTGAAGCAAACTGATTCAAAAATTAAAGGCTGCCTGAACTGAAGTGAATGAATAAAAAGGAATATTTCTAGAATTCCAAAATAATTCCGATGGTTGGTAAAACCGTTCCCGAAGTACTTTTTATTTCATTTAACACATACTTTGTTCCGTTATCGGTGGTGATAAAGTTTCCGTTTTCGTCTTCAGCTCGCACAATAATATCTTGTTGTTCTGCCTGGAAATTGTACAGATTCTGAATATCGATGTAAAATTTAGCGGTTAAATTTTTGAGGTAGTACGATTTGTCAATTCGCAAATCGAATTGATGGAAAGGCGAAAAGCGTTGCGCATTTAGCTGATTATAATCGAGATATGGTCTGCCCTGCAAATCCCAGGCTTCCACCAGCGTACTTTTTCGCAAATCCCAAGGTGTGTAGGGCAAACCGCCAACAAATCTCCATCGGGCACCAACTCGCCAGCCGCGTTTCAGATCTTTGGTTGTGGTCAGGTTTAACAGGTGTCGCGAGTCCCAACTCGAAACAATGTAATTGCCTTCGCCGTTATCAAATTCGCTCCGAACCAAGGTGTACGAAAGATTAAAATTGAATCCTTTGGTTGAATTGATACGCATCTGAAGTTCGCTTCCATACGCTTTTCCATTCGAAATAGATAAAACTTCTTCGTCGCCAACCACACCATAATCGGCACCTTTATTGGCCAGACTAATGTTGTCGTTCACAGAAAACGGATAGTTAGAATATCCTTTCCAAAAACCTTCGAGTGTAAATTGAATGGTCGAAGCCGGCCGGTATTCCAATCCACCGATTAAATGATTAACCGCAATGTATTTTAAGTTGTTGTTTTTGTTGACCAAAACATTGTTCTCTTTGTAACCCAGCGAAGTGTAAGACGGCAATTGATAATATCTGCCGGTGTTAAAATTTAAACTCCACTGATTTGTCAAACTGTATGAAGCCGAAAAACGTGGCGAAAGTTGCTTAAGTAAATTACTCATGCTCGACGAATAATTATTTGCATCGGCACGCAAACCCAGCGAGAGAGCTAAACGTTCATTAAAAATATTTTTGCTCGCTTGTGCAAAAATCCCCCATTTCACTAGATTGAGATCGGTTTGGTAATTGATGTTCACAACCGCGTCGCCATAAAATCTTTTTTGTTGGGTAGTATTTGTATAGGTGACAAAATCAATACTTGATCCCATATTCAGTTTAAAACCATCGGTGCGTACGGTGTTTTCAAAACGAAATTTATTTTCTATTTCTTCCGAATTATAATCCAGAATTTTATTGGCTTCCGAACTGTTGTCGTTTTCGAGGTATTTGTAGGCTCCATTATTTAAATGACTTCGGCTTGCAACAACAGTTTGGTAGCTAATGTCGCGAAAATGTTTGTAAACCGCACCCACTGTATAATTCCATTGTTCGTTTACCGAAATTTGGCTGAGAATGTATTTTTGTTGTTCATCAGGATCTTCAATGCCGAGGTTTAAATCAAAAACATCTATGGCGCCTAAACCAATTAAAGTTAATTCGTTTTTTTTGTCGAAACGGGTGCGGACTTTAAATTGAAGATCGTTAAATGTGGGTAAAAATGGTAACTCAATTAAACTAAATAAAAGCTGCAAATAGGAGCGACGTGCAGAAACCACAAAAGTTGTTTTTTCTCCAATCGGTCCTTCCACAGTTCCTGCTATTTCGGAAGCTCCTAAAGTTGCCTGATATTTCAATTTGTCTTTGTTGCCGTCGATTTGATTAAATTCTAAAATTCCACTCAAAGCATTTCCTCTGTTTGCAGGAAAAGCGCCGGCGTAGTAATTTACTTCGCGAATAAAATCGGCATTGATAATTCCGACCGGTCCACCCGACGCGCCTTGTGTAGCAAAGTGATTAATAAACGGAACTTCAACACCATCTAAATAAAAGCGACTTTCCGACGGTCCACCGCCACGAATAATAATATCGTTTCGGTAGGCGGGAGTCGACTGAACACCGGGAAAAGATTGAATTACTTTTGAGATGTCGCGGTTGGCACCCGGACTTTTTTCAATCTCACCAATTCCAATCGAGCGCAACGACACCGGACTTTCTTCTGTTTTCCGAAAAGGCGATGCAACCACGGTAACTTCGTCGATTTCTTCGCTTGTTTCCTGAAGTTGAATTTCGATATAATTGGTGTTAGCAACACTCACTTCAACTTCGGAAGAAATGGCTTGTTTGTATCCCACAAACGATGCTTCAATTCGAATAAACCCGGAATTTAGTCCGGTGATTAAAAAGTTTCCATCGATGTCGGTTGTTGCGCCAATAGCAGTTCCCGAAACAATTACGTTGACAAACGGAAGTGGTTCGTTACTTAATGCATTAACAACTTTTCCTTTTAGCGTTGCTTTTTGGGCAAAAACAAAAGTTGGTAAAATCAGGATTATAAAAAGTATTTTGATCGCTTTCATGTTTTCTTATTTGAGGGCTACTGTAATTTTTTGTGCAATGCTTTTGGCACTTGTAATGGTACTTGAATCTGAAAAAAGTTCGCCGGTTTCTCCCAACGGATCGCTGTGACCAATTATTTTAAAGTCAAAACTTTTCCTTTCTGAATTAGGATCAACAACTGCTTCGTAAACCAAAGCCGGTTGCAAGGATGTTGCGTAATTTATATCGCCGGGAAATTTATCGTTACTCCAAAAATCATTCGAATCCCAGGGTTGATTAATTTCAAAAAGAATCCGAAAAGTGGTGTTTTTGTTGACTTCGGTTCCTGTATTTAAAATAAAATTATTTTTAGGTGTTGCTCCCGAAAGTGCATCAGGAACGGCGGTTACCCCATCGGGAATGTATAAACCATCGGAGGCCTGAATATTTCGTTTGTGCGACCAGTAAGGCAAAGCAGCTGGCCGGCGAACATTTCCCGGATCGTTTTTCCATTTCCCAGGTCTGATTTCGCCATGAGCAAAAACTCCGGAAGCCACCGATTCTGTAACAAATAATGTCTCAATATAATTTCCAGACAAATCTTCGATCCAAATTGCAAACGATGGCTGATTGTGCGCTTTGCCTTTTAGAAATTCGATTTCTAATGCTGTGTTAATTGTTGCTGGCCAGCTCGATACTTTTATACTTTCGTCGACCAACGGTTTGGTTGACGAGCAGCCCAATAAAATGAAACTGAGCAATATGGTTTTTATTTTATTTATCATGACGACTCTATTTGTTTAAAGATAGGTGCTAAAAACTAAACAATCAAAAAGAAATAAAGTTGATAAATAGTTTCGATTTTTTATATTAGCAATAGAAAATGTTGAAATATGAGAGTTGTTATACAGAAAGTTAAAGAAGCATCGGTTACCGTTGAAGGAGAAATGATAGCTTCGATAAAAAAAGGTTTACTTGTTTTGCTCGGAATTGAAAATGATGACGAACAAGGCGATATCGATTATCTGGTAAAAAAAACAATTCAACTTCGGATTTTCGAGGATGAAGCGGGAGTGATGAATCGCTCGGTTCAGGAAGTTGACGGAGATCTGATTATTGTCAGTCAGTTTACACTTCAGGCGAATACAAAAAAGGGAAACCGACCTTCGTATATTCGGGCTGCCAAACCGGAAATTTCAATTCCGTTGTACGAAAAATTTATCGACTCGATAGAAAAAGTACTCGAGAAGAAAGTAGGCACCGGAAAATTTGGTGCAATGATGGATGTAGCTTTAATCAACGATGGTCCGGTGACCATAATAATCGATTCGAAACAAAAAGATTTTTAATATGACAGCAAAAAACATCACAATAGCAGAAGCACAAAAAATGGTCGATCACTGGATTAAAACCATCGGCGTGCGTTACTTTAGCGAGCTTACAAACATGGCCGTTTTAACCGAAGAAGTGGGGGAGTTGGCACGAATTATGGCCCGGAAATATGGCGATCAGTCGTTTAAAAAATCCGATGAAAAATATGATTTGGGCAACGAAATGGCCGATGTACTTTGGGTATTAATTTGTTTGGCCAACCAAACCGGAATCGACTTAAACAAAGCATTTTTGAGAAACATGGAGAAGAAAACACTTCGCGACAAAGAAAGACACATTCAAAATAAAAAACTAAAAGATTAATTCTTTAAATTTAGCTTTATCATACTTAAAGTCTAAATCTTATGAAATTGAGGTCCTTAAAATTAATTCTGTTTGCAATGATATTATTAGCAGCATTTTCGTGTTCAAATCAGTCGAATCCAGAGAAATGGACCGATGAAGAAATCGATTCGTGGTTTACAAAACAAGATTGGTTGGCCGGCTGGCAGGTGAAACCCGATGCATCGATTAACAAAAGAAACCTGGCCATTTATTATCACAAAAATCCGAAACACTGGGAGCAGGCTTTTCATTTTCTGAAAAATGCCAACCTTAAAAGTTTAGCCCTTGGAAAACAGGAACTCGAAGGCAAACATCTTTTTGTTGCGGTGAGCGAATACAATTCGAAAGACTTAAACGAAACAAAATACGAGTCGCATAAAAAATACATCGACATTCAATATGTAATTTCGGGCACCGAAAAAATGGGACTAACAACACTCGACAAAGTACAGCTCGATGGAAGTTACGATGAAGACAAAGACCTGGCTTTTTACGTTTCGGAAAAAGGTGAATACCACACGGCAACACCGGGCAATTTTTTGGTGTTTTTTCCGGATGACGTGCACCGGCCATCGATAAAAGTGGGCGAAAGTATTCCGGTAAAAAAAGCGGTGGTGAAACTATTGATCGAGTAGCTATTTTTTTCGGGTAGTAATGTATTCCATTAAATCGATTAACGAAGTGCGAGCTTCGCAATCGTCGAATTCCATTAATCCGTTGACTGCCTTGTCTTTAAATTCGTTCATTTTTTGTTCTGCATAAATCAAACCGCCTTTTTCGGTCACCATTTGAATCAACTCGTTTACCACAGCCGAGTTTTTGTTTTTACGTTTTATCAGGCGTAAAATACGTTTCCGTTCCGAAGCTTTTGCGTTGTTTAAAACATATAAAAGTGGTAGTGTAATTTTCTTTTCTTTGATGTCGTTTCCAGTTGGCTTTCCGAGAATTCCTTTGGCCTGATAATCAAAAATATCGTCTTTTATCTGAAATGCAATCCCGGCATCTTGTCCGATTTTGTACATTTTTTCAGGAAGGTCAGGATCGTCAGAAGCCGATGCAGCGCCTATTGCCATGCTTGTGGCGATTAACGATGCTGTTTTTTTGCGAATGATTTCGAAATAAGTTTCATCGTCGATGTCGAGTCTCCGGCTTTTTTTCATTTGAAGAATTTCGCCTTCACTCATGTCTTGCACTGCTCGCGAAATTAAATGCAGGAAATTGTATTTCTTGTTTTCGAGTTGCAGTAACAAACCTTTGGCAAGAATGTAATCGCCCACCAAAACAGCAAGTTTGTTTTTCCAAAGTGCTTTTATCGAAAAAGTACCACGTCGTTCGTACGATTCGTCCACCACATCGTCGTGTACTAATGTTGCCGTGTGCAGCAGTTCAACCGAACAGGCAGCGAGTTTCGAAAATTCGTTAGTTTCTCCGTGCAATTTTGCTGAAAGAAACACAAAAATCGGGCGGAGTTGTTTTCCTTTTGTGCGGTAAATGTAATTCAGAATGGTGGCTAAAAGCGGCACATCACTCTGCAACGATTTTTTAAAATAGGGTTCAAAATCTTTGAGTTCCTGTTCGATGGGTGCCTTAATTTTTTTAATCGTTGTCATGCAGCTGGAAACTTCCTTTTTTAATTTAAAACGAACATAGAATAAATTCGCATACAAAAGTAAGGTTTTAAACCAAAAAAGCAGAAATAATCGAGGATTGTCGAATTTATTTCAAATTGATATTTGATAATAGTATAATTCTTAAATATTTATATATTTGTATTTGTAAAGAATTGAATTATGGTAGAAATCAAGGAGTTAGATGCAGATAGATTAGAGGTTGCCGCAAGTATGTTAAAGGCAATGGCTCATCCTATGCGTATTGCCATCCTGAAACACCTTGAAGGTAACAAACGTTTAACAGTAACTGAAATTCACGAGCTGTTAGAGATCGAACAGTCGACAACTTCTCATCATTTGGGGATTTTAAAAGACAAGGGAGTTTTGTGTTCGAAACGTGAAGGTAAAAACACATTTTATTACCTGAAATACGATGTTTTGAGTCAAATAATTGATTGTTTGCAAACTTGTGCATGCGACTAAAATTGACGTAAAATATACGATGCCGCGGAGCTATTCTGGCGGCATTTTTTTTACCTAAACCTTTTCGAAATGAAATTTAAAGCTGTTTTATTTATCCTGATTATTTTTGGAAGTTCTGTAATTTCGGCACAAAACATTGGCCCCGAAAACGGCAAATTAATGATTGTTGGTGGAGGACAAGCCAACGAATTGGTAAAACAATTTGTTGAAATCGCAGGGGGCGAGAATGCCAAAATTGTTGTGATTCCAACGGCCGGAAACAGCGAAGAGTTCGACGACGACTGGTATTTTAGTAAAATGTTGAAAGAGTATGGAGCCAAGTCGGTTTCGGTGGTTCATACCCGCGACCCGAAAGTTGCAGATACCGAAACTTTTTGTGCACCTTTTAAAGCAGCAACAGGAATTTGGTTTACCGGCGGTCGTCAGTGGAAACTGGTGGATGCATACATGAATACTCAGGTTGTTGAAGAGTGTTGGAAATTACTTGGTCGCGGTGGAATCATTGGTGGTTCGTCGGCAGGAGCAACCATTCAGGGATCGTATCTGGCACGCGGCGATACCAAAAGTAATACTATTATGATGGGCGACCACGAAGTAGGTTTTGGTTTTGTAAAAAATGTGGCAATCGATCAGCATTTATTAGCAAGAAACCGTCAGTTCGATCTTTTCGAGATTGTAAGGACAAAACCCGAATTGTTAGGCATTGGTTTAGACGAAAGCACCGCCATTTTGGTCGAAGGCGATACTTTTGAAGTAATCGGGAAAACTTATGTTGCTATTTACGATGGTAATTTCTGGCGCCGCGATGGAAATCCGGTTGTTCCGGAAATGGAGTCGTTTTATTTGCTTCGCCCCGGAGATAAATACGATTTAAAAAACCGAAAGATTATCGAATAAGAAATAAAAAAAACCGGATTTTTAAATCCGGTTTTTTTGCGTTGAAATTGTTTTTATTCTTTTTCGGAAAATCCTTTTCCGGTTTTTTTGAGCCCCTCCAAATCGTTTACTGTAAAATCGCCGTAAAACGAAACCACAAACCGCATCTGTTCATCGTCGTCGTTGGTGGTAAATACATGGCATTCCTGAAATTTTTTCTTTTTCCCGAGAAGCCAGATTTCGGCGTCATCGTCGTCGTAGCCTTCAAATTTTTTGTATTCCGAAGGTAAAGAGCGAATTGCTTTTTTTGTAAAATCGGAGCCACTAAATTCTCCTTTTTCAGGATTGTACGACATAAAACGTATTTGATGCAAATCGCCGGTCACGTTTTTTTCGTCGTCGTCGCCCAAATCAATGTCGATGGCATCGATCATATTTTTTGAAAATGAAAAGTTCAACACTCCATCTTTACCGTCGAATTCATCGTACATTTTATCCGATTTGCTTTGCGCTCCTGCAAAAACCGCCCCTGCAAAAATAAGGCTGAGTATTAAAAATAGTTGTTTCATCTTTTGTTTCTGTTTGTGAATTGTGATTTATGTATGAAGATTAGAACGATCCTTCATCTAAAACTTTTTCGGTTAAACCTTCCGATTTCATTTCCCAGGTTTTTTCGACCATTTCGGCATCCCAGGTATTCGAAACGTTTTCGATGTCGTGAATTATTCTGATCAGGTCTTCGCCCAAATAAACCGATTTTCCGACCGGAACTTTAATGGTTATATCTACATTCTGATCGCGCCATTTTGAACTTTCTTCGAGTAAAAAATAAGGATCGAAAAGTAAAGTAGAATCTTTAAGTTCGTAATTGTAGATTATTTCTTCTGCCGATTCTTTTGCGTTTTCGCGCGAACGTCCGCGGGCCGATTTTTTAATCGAGATTATAAAATTTTCGCTTCCCGATTTTTCAACATCAAGCTGAGGTTCGCCCAGCATTACATTTTCGCCATCAACCACCATCACTTTAAAATCGTTGATGTCGAAATCTAACTCGGCATAATCTTCGTATTTATCGTCGGCAAGATCTAAATACAACGTTTGGCAGGCATCGCACGAAATGGTCTTATTTTCTGTAATCGACGATTGACTTTTAAAATTTCCAACTTGTCCGGCCGATACAACAACCAAAGCTACCAGTGCAATTAACCAAACTCCCACCATAGTTAAACCTATTGCAGTATTGTTGGTTTTGTATCGGAATACCAGTTTTGTTCCGATAAAAAGCATGGCCAAAAGCGGAATACAAACCAAAAGTCCGATGGCGATCATTCCAAAGGTTACGGTTCCCGGATCGACAAAGTGGTTAAAGAAACCGGGTATGTGAATTTCAGGACCCCAAACCAGCGGCCAGCCATCAACAAACGATTGACCGATTACCAGAGATGAAATAAATCCGAGGAGTCCGAAAAATGCGGAAAGAATGAGTACTACACCAACGATGACCACAAAGATTTTTAGAATGACTTTGAAAACATTGTAAACCACGTCGCCAGCCCC
Source organism: Draconibacterium sp. (assembly GCA_050294855.1). Classification (GTDB taxonomy): domain Bacteria; phylum Bacteroidota; class Bacteroidia; order Bacteroidales; family Prolixibacteraceae; genus Draconibacterium. The sequence goes on from JBNKOT010000078.1 coordinate 13,771, forward strand.
TTCAACCGACTTTTTTCCTTTTGAATAGGTATCCGATTCTTTAAATTTTTTATAGCTTTCTTTTACTTCGGCAACTTCTTCTTTTATTGACTTTTCGATGTTTTTAACCGTCGCTTCCTGACCGCGCATTTCCAACCGTTGAGCTGTATTTTTTGCTTTTGGTACTGCTATCCAAAGTATAAGATAAACCAGTCCGAATCCTCCGCTTGTGGCAAAGAACAGCACTACAAAAATGATTCGTAAAATAGCCGGGTCCATCGAAAAGTAAGCCGATAAACCGCCACAAACTCCACCTAAAACACGGTGGTCGGGATCGCGGTACAAACGGCGTTTTCTTGTGGTGCTTGTAGCCGCAGGTTCTTCTTCGCCTTCTTCTTCAACAAAATCTTCGGGAGTTCCCATTATTTCTACAATCTCGTTTACCATGTCAAGCGTAACAACCATTTTTTTATCGGTCGATTTTTCGCTAAAAATTTCTGCGATTCTTGCTTCGATATCGGCAATAATTTCTTTGCCTTCTTCAGAATTGCCAAAATGATTTTTTAGATTAACCAGGTATTTTTGCAACACTTCGTATGCATCTTCTTCGATGTGAAATACTGTGCCGCTTATATTTATTGTGAATGTCTTTTTCATTTCTTCGTTTGTTTAAAATTCAAGAATTGATTTAAATGGTTATGCCCTAGTGTTTTTAACTTTGCTAACTGCATCGACAAGCTCGAGCCACGAACCTTCCAGTTCGCTCAAAAACGTTCTGCCGCTATCTGTTAATTCATAATATTTTCGTGGTGGTCCCTGGGTAGATTCTTCCCATCGGTAGGCTAGTAATCCGGCATTTTTTAAGCGGGTAAGTAGTGGGTAAAGTGTTCCTTCTACCACAATCAACTTTGCTTCTTTTAATGCTGCTATAATATTGCTTGCATAGAGAGGTTCGCCATTTAAAACCAGTAGAATACAGTATTCCAGTACTCCTTTCCTCATCTGTGCTTTTGCGTTTTCTATTTTCATGGTATATATATTGTATGTATTCCTAATTTACCAACAACTCGTGTTTTGGGGTTAAAGTGTATTAGATTTTACATGGCCCACAATTTCTCTGAAGTCATCCACGATTCCAATTCCATTTCGTTTTTGTTGTTTTCTCCAACATTAAAAAGACTTTCGTTCAACATCCATGCTTCAATTTCCATATCTTTTTCGCTTATTTCGGTTATTTCTAACTCCGAAACTCCAAAAAAGTTATTGTCCATCATCCAATCTTCTAGATTTAAAGCTTGTTCGCTTTCTTGTTCCAAAAGATTGAAATCGAAACTTTCTGTTGATTCTGTCGTTTCCATTTCGTTCGATGTTTCGACCATCGCTAATGCAATTTCGTTGAAACTGCTGTTTTCCAATAATCTTTTCCAAAAATCCTGCGCACTAACCGTAAAACTAATTAATACAAAACTAACTATTACTGCGGCCGATCTTAAAATTGTTTTCTGAACATTGTGTTTTGTTTTCATGGCTTTTGTTTTTCTGTTTTTGCTTTTCTGCTTTTTTGTTTTCCTGACTCTAAGACGTTGCTTTTTTGTTTTCGTTACAACCTGTAAAGAACTTTCTTTAGAAATGTACTCTTTTTTACATTGTTGTTTGTAATGCAAATATATGTAAAAATTCTAGTACTATGCAACACAAAGTACCATTAAATTTTATAAATATTTTACAACAACGGCTTAACATGCATTAAATCAGAAGAATAAGGCATGAATAAATTTTCAGTTATTTTTTGCATATTTCAAAGAACTTTCGTTTTTCTGGATTTTTTAACTTCAAATGGAACAAAATAAATTTTTACACCGATGCGATTTTATGTCAAAAATTTATTTTTATGTGGACATTTCGATTTTGAAACTGAATGTTTTCTGCCTACAAATATTATTTTCCTTCGCCAGCAATACTGCAAAAGATTTCCGGTTGTATTGGATTGTTTTTTTGTCTATTATCGATTTTACTTTGTCAAACAAAAGAAGATTTATGCTTCAATTTGGGATTCTTTAAATTGTTGATAGTTTATTAACAACCTGTTTAAAAGTCGTAAGTTTTATTTAATAAAAACATGTAATTGTTTTTGGTAGAAACGTTAATAATTGTGAACTTTTCGAGCTTTTTTAAACAAGCAAAATTTTGCCAAAAGACACAAAGTAGAGGGTGTAACCGAAAATTAATAACTACTTAACAGATAAAATGAGATAAAATACTTCCTTTGCCGAAAAGTTAAAAAAGTTTAAAATGAGACTTAACAATAAAATGAAAAGTTTTATAGAACAGAACCAGAATTCAAATTACTGCGCATTTAAAAACATCTTATAAAAATAAATACTATTCAATTATTCAATTAAAATTCAATTTCTATGAAAAAAACAATTTTGTCAACTGTAATGGTGGCTGTTTTCAGTCTTTTTACTTTGACAGCTTTAGCCCAGGTAACCTCATCCAGTATGGGTGGACGCGTTACAGATGCTGAAGGAGCTGTGATAGGTGCAACGGTGATTGCTACACACACCCCTTCAGGGACAACTTATGGCACTGTAACCAACATTGAGGGTCGATTCAACCTAAACGGCATGCGTGTAGGCGGACCTTATACTGTAGTAGTTACCTTCATCGGATACGGTGCATACACACAAAACAACATTACCTTGAGTTTAGGTGAAAACTATGTAATGAATGTTGTACTTTCAGAAGAATCAATATCATTAGATGAGGTTTTTATTACGGCATCCCGAACAAAATTCTCTAATGAGAAAACGGGTGCAGTGACAAATATCACGAACAGTCAGATAGAAAATTTGCCTACAGTAAGCCGTAACATTATGGACATTACTCGCCTTTCTCCTTATGGAGGTGATGGTATGAGCTTTGTCGGCACAGATGGTCGTACGGCTAACTTTACTGTTGACGGAGCCAATTTTAACAATAACTTCGGGTTGAGTGATGCTCTTCCTGGTGGAGGTAGTCCGATCTCTATTGAAGCTATTGAAGAATTGCAAGTTGTAATTGCTCCATACGATGTGCGTCAAACTAACTTTATTGGAGGTGGTGTAAACGCGATTACAAAATCTGGTACAAATACCTTCAAAGCCAGTGCTTATACTTATCACAGAAACGAAAACATGCGCGGAGATGCTGTTAATGGTATGCAAATACAAGGAGCACGTGAAAAAGACCGTAATACAACATACGGTTTCACTTTAGGTGGTCCAATTATTAAAAACAAATTGTTTTTCTTCGTAAATGCTGAAGTGGCTAAAACACCTACAATTGCCAATCGTTGGAGACCTTCAACAGATGGAGTAGCTGATCCAGATAATTATATCTCTCGCACAACAGAAGAGGATCTTATGACTGTTTCTGATTTTGTAAAAGATAAATATGGATACGAAACAGGATCTTACACAAGTTTCCCGGCAGATCAAAGCAACAAAAAACTACTTGCTCGTTTGGATTGGAACATCACAGACAAACATCGTTTAGCTTTGCGATACAACTACACAAAAAACATGTCATGGAGATCTCCTAATGCTTCTTCTATGGACGGTGGTACTCGTATGTCTGAGGCAAGAATGTCACAAGCTTCAATGTCATATGCCAACTCGATGTATTCGATGGACAACCTTGTTCATTCATTCTCATTTGACTTAAATAGTCGTTTGTCGGAAAAAATCTCTAACCAATTCTTGGCAACATTCTCTAAACTTGACGATATTCGCGGTACAAATTCTGCTGAATTTCCTTTTATCGACATTTTGAAAGACGACCAAGCATACCTCTCTTTAGGTTACGAGCTATTTACCTGGAACAACGGTGTTCACAACAATGTATGGAACATTAAAGATGAGTTGACTTATTATTTAGGTAATCATAAAGTTGTTGGTGGAATAGCTTTCGAATATAAGATGGCAGATAATTCTTATATGCGTAACGGTACTGGTTATTATCGTTATAGAAGTCTCGATGATTTCTTAAACGAAGGAACACCTGAAGTTGTGAACTTAACTTATGGTTACGATGGTGAAATGAATCCTGCAGCACGCGTAAGAACGAGCAAAATAGGTGCATACGTTCAGGATGATTGGAGTGTTAACGAAAGATTCAAACTTTCATACGGTCTTCGTATCGATGGTCTTTTCTTCAATAACGATGACCTGATGACGAACAAAGCTATCCAGGAAATTGATTATGATGGTCGTAATATCGACACTGGTAAATGGCCTTCGGCCAATATGATATTCTCTCCTCGTGTAGGTTTTGTATGGGATGCTTCTGGAGACAAGAGTCTGAAAATTCGTGGTGGTACTGGTCTTTTCTCTGGAAACTTACCACTCGTATTCTTCACCAACATGCCAACCAACGGAGGTATGGTTCAATTCCAGGCACAAATTAATGAAAGTAATGCTGCGAAGAATGGTTTCACAATGGATGAATTTGCTGGCGGTCTTGTAACAGATGCCAACGGAAATGCTAATATCTCTGCATTACACGAGAAATTAACAGGTTTAGGGTATCCTACAACCATTACACCTGAAGACGGGACAGTTCCTTCTGCAATTGCTGGTATAGCTTCAGATTTCAAGATGCCACAAGTATCGAAAACGTCACTTGCAGTTGACTACGCATTCCCAACATCTTTTCCATTCTCTGCAACAATAGAAGGAATCTACAACAAAACAATTAACGGTGTTTCTATTTCCGATTGGAGTATTCCATCTGTAGGTGGTTTTGCTCGTTTTAACGGTGTTGACAATCGTCCGCTTTATCCTGCTGGTTATCGTACTGGCACAAAGGCATTCGTGTTAGAAAACACAAGTCGTGGTTACGGTTGGTCAAGCAACATCACTTTAAATGCTCAACCAGCAGAATGGCTAGGCTTGATGGCTGCCTATACACACACTGTTGCAAAAGATGTAACTGGCATGCCAGGATCTAATCCAGAATCTGCATTTACATATGTTCCTACAGTAGAAGGCCCTAACAATATTAAATTGCACAATTCTCAATACACCACTCCCGATCGTCTTGTGGCATCGATTACTGCTAGCGATAAGAGCGGTAACCACTATAACATTATTTACGAAGGATGGCGCGGTGGAGCTAACTACTCTTATATGACAGTTAACGACATCAATAGTGATGGTTACAACTACGATGCAATCTATGTTCCAACTGACGATGAAGTGGCAAACAATGAGTTCCGTTTTGTTTCAACAGACGATCAAACTCGTTTTATGGACTATGTGCATGCCAATGATTATTTAAAAAACCAACAAGGCAAGTATGCAGAAGCTTATAGCGTTTACTCCCCATGGGTACATCGCGTCGACTTGAGCTACAAACATGATTTTGCTCTTTATACAGGCAATATGAAACACAAACTGCAACTTAGCTTTGATATCAAAAACGTGATGAACCTGTTCAACTCCAATTGGGGTGTAGGTAAATATTTGAACCCGGAAATTGGTTCGGCAGCTCGTATCCTCAAATACGAAGGTGTTGATGCAGACGGTGTGGCTACATTCTCTACACCTTCTTCAATCCATGGCGATACTCAAACATTCACACCTAGCTTCTCATTGGGTCAAACCTGGTACGCATCTATTGGTATCAAATATATTTTCAACTAATTTAAAAATATAGATAATATGAAATTAAAATATTTATTTCCCATATTCATCGCAATACTTGCCCTAATGACAAGTTGTGACGATGAAGAAACAATGACACTGCTTGATAAAATTCAAGTATCGTCGTCTTACGTGTCTATCCCTGTAGATGGAGGTTCTACTTCTATTACTGTAACAGCTAAAGATAGCTGGGCTGTAGAGAATAATATTGATTGGTTGACTATCTCTTCAACCTCTGGCAGTGCTGGTGAAACAGATCTTACATTTTCTGCTCCAACTACTTTAGATGGTCGCACCGCAGAGGTTTTAATTCAATGTGGAGACGAAACTCAGAGAATTAACATCATCCAGGGTTTAGCAACAGTTGCATCGGCCACCTGTGCTGAGGTAATTGCCGGACCTGACAGCAAGACCTATCAGGTAACCGGAGTTTGTACGGCAATAAGCAACACAACCTACGGCAACTGGTATTTGGAGGATGAAACAGGTTCTGTTTATATATATGGTACTCTTGACGCGAAAGGTGGAGAGAAAAACTTTTTAAGTTGGGGACTTGAAGTGGGTGATGAAATTACTGTTCAAGGACCAAAAACTACCTACCATGGAACTGTTGAATTGGTAAATGTAACAGTTATCAATATCAATAAATCATTGGTGAAAGTTGATTCGGTAGCAAACGCAGAGCTTCCTCTTGAAGGTGGTGAATTTACAGCATATCTTACCTGCAAAGGCCAAGGCGTATCGGTTGATATTCCTGAAGATGCTAAATCTTGGTTATCAATCTCCTCTGTCCAATCGGCAGGAACAGATGTTGTAGTGAAATTTAAAGCTGCTACCAATACCGGTGGAGATCGTAACACTACCATCGTATTCCGCACCACTGATGGGAATAAAGACTATTCTACAGAAACAACGCTGAGTCAGACAGGAGCAATTATAGATGCTACTATCGAAGAGTTCCTTGCAGCTGAAGTTGGCAATATACAATATCGTTTAACAGGTGTAATCACTAATATTGCGAATGCTACCTATGGCAATTTAGACATTCGAGATTTCTCCGGAGAAACCTTTGTTTACGGCATTGAAGATTTTAGCCAAAAAGGTTTAAAAGAGGGTGACATTATTACAATTGTTGGAAAACGTTCAGCCTATCATGATAATCCACAGGTTGGAGGTGCTGTGTTGGAAAGCGTTATTCCTGTAACTACGGCGACCGTTGCAGAGGTATTGGCTAAACCCGACGACAGCAATACTTTCTTTATGGTAACTGGTGTGATTACAGGGATTACTAGTGAAACATACGGTAATCTTTATTTGCAAGACGATAGCGGTGAAATATACGCATATGGTTGTTATCCGGGATATGGTGCAACCGGCGATGATAGAAAATACCTGTTAGCCGACAAGGGTATTAAAGTGGGTGATACACTAACTATGATTGCAGCAAAGGGTTCCTATAATGGATCACCTCAGCTTTCACATGGTTTTTATTTCAGCCACGTTAGTGCAGAATAAAATGTAATATTCTTCCATTATTAATGTAATGGAGTAAATAAAAAAGCATGACAATTAATTTGGTCATGCTTTTTTTTGATTCATTCCCAAACATTTAATACAATATATGGGATTTTTTAAATGAATTCTTAATTTTGCGCCCTACTTATTTGGAAAGATGGAAGAGTTACAGATGAATCAGATGTTGGAAGAGAAGGGATTTATTGATGAACCAATTGATCCGAAATTGAAATTGGTTGAAGAAATAAATCGGTTGAAAAAGGAGAAGAATGCCGTAATCTTAAGTCATTTTTATGTAGATGGAGATTTACAGGACATTGCCGATTATGTTGGAGATAGTCTTGGGTTGGCGCAGGCAGCGGCAAATACCAATGCCGAAATGATTGTTTTTGTAGGTGTGCATTTTATGGCTGAAACAGCAAAAATTATCAACCCAAATAAAAAAGTAATTCTTCCCGACTTAAAAGCCGGTTGTTCGCTGGCAGAATCGGCTCCGGCTGATAAATTTGCCGCGTTTAAAGCACAGTATCCCGAACATAAAGTTATTACTTATATCAATGCAACTGCGGCCTTAAAAACAATGTCGGATATTGTTTGTACATCGGCAAATGCAAAACAAATTGTCGATAGTTTTCCGAAAGATCAGAAATTGATTTTTGCTCCCGATAAAAATTTAGGTGGATACATTAACAGCATAACCGGCCGCGAAATGGTGTTGTGGGACGGTGCATGTATGGTACACGAGCAGTACTCGGTTGAGAAAATTGCCGAATTGATGGATGAACACACCGATTCCGAATTTATTGCACATCCCGAGTGCGAAAAACCGGTGCTTCTTTTGGCACAACACATCGGATCAACAACATCGCTTTTAAAATACGTACAAAAAAGTGCGGCTAAAAAATTTATTGTCGCTACCGAAAGTGGTATTCTTCACCAAATGATAAAAGCATGTCCGGATAAGATTTTTATTCCGGCTCCTTCGGCCGATGCTACTTGTGCCTGCAACGACTGTTCGTACATGAAACTAAACAGTTTGCAGAAACTGTACATCTGCATGAAATACGGGCAACCCGAAGTTACATTGCCGGCCGATGTAATCGAACAGGCGCGCATTCCAATTCAGCGCATGCTGGAGATTTCGAAATAGCAGGTTATTTACTTTTCCAAAGTTACAATCTTTGGAAATGCATTTTGTGCCCCGCTGTATTGCATAGAACCTTAAGTATTGTAAATCGAAATAATGCCAAAACACAACCTAAAACTCGCCGATGAATTTGCTGCTGAATACGACAAGTCTGTTGTCAAAAACAATTGGGTTGGTCCGGAGGAAATTTACAATCTGGTACATGATTTAATAAAACCAAATTCCGAAATTCTTGATGTTGGAATCGGAACCGGAGAGAGTGCTGTTCGCTTTCAAAAAGCCGGGCACAAAATTACGGGAATAGATGGTTCTGAGCGAATGTTGGAAGTCTGCAAAAAGAAAAATGTCGGGAAGAAACTTATTATGCACGATCTGGAAGAAGTTCCAATTCCGTTAGAAAATAATTGTTTTGATGGTGCAATTTCCTGTGCTGTATTTCACCTTATAAATCCTCTAAAACCCATTTTTGCCGAAATCAAAAGACTGCTCAAAAACAATGGCATTTTTGTTTTTACTTTCGAAAATACAGACGAAGTTTTGGCTTATTCAGAAATTGAAACCGGTGTTTGGGCAACGAAAACAACAACCGGCGTGTTTGGTTTCAAGTACTCAGAAGAATACATCTCCGGACTGCTAGAACAGAATAATTTCAAGATTATACGGCAAAAGAAATTTCTTGCTTACACCAATTCAGAACTTCAAAAAGCCTTTTATTTTACTGCAAATGTGGCTCAGATTCAATCGAAGTAAGCGCATTAACATTTTCAACCATTAAATCTTGGTTCGATATTTCAATGGTTCTTAAAAGTGTTTTATCGATATTTTTTATGATAGGATAAAAACCTTCCTCGCCCATAATATTGCGGGCAATGTATGCTTTTAACTGGGTATTAATTATATTTCCCGATACTTTAATTCCACTATCATCTTTTGCAATTCCTCGTTCGGCAGCGTATGCAACAAAGTCTTTCATCGCATTTTTTTCATCGAGATAACGATCGAATTCGTTGGCGTTTGCCAGTGCCGATAATTCGTCCCGGTGCTCGTCGGCGTATGCATAAGCAAATGTATAGATTAAACCTTTTCGGTAAATTTTAGAAAAATATTCTGAATTCCCGGCGGTGTCAACCGGCACAAAAAAGTCGGGCATAATTCCACCGCCACCATAAACAATCCGGCCTCCTTTTGTTTTGTATTTTAAGGCTTTATCAAAATGAATACTGTCGGCAACCAACTGTTCCATGTTTTCGAAACGTTCGTGCAAGTTGTTAAAATACTGTTCATTTCCATTTTCGTACGAACTTTGAATGCAGCGTCCGCTTGGCGTATAAAATCGGGCGATTGTCAGGCGCAGTGCCGAACCATCTATCAACGGAATCTGTTCTTGTACCAAACCTTTTCCAAATGATCGGCGACCCACAATAATACCACGGTCGTTGTCTTGCATGGCTCCGGCAAAAATTTCACTTGCCGATGCCGACAATTCATCGATCATTACAAAAACCTTCATGTTTTTCCATGTGTTTCTGCCCGAAGCAGGGTAGGTTTTTTTCGGTTGATTAATTCCTTCGGTGTATAACATGGGTTCGCCTTTTTCCAAAAATTCATCCACCATTTGTAAAACGGCAACCAGCGATCCGCCGGTATTTCCACGCAAATCGATAATAACTTTTTTAGCACCGCGGTCGTCGAGCAGCTGCATGCGATCCATAAATTCCTGGTAGGTTTTATTGGCAAATCGACTAATTTTTATGAACCCGGTTTCTTCATCGATCATATAAGAAACATCGACACTGTAAATTGGAATGTCGCCGCGGGTAATTTCGAATTCAAGTTCGCTTTTAAAATCCTTGCGAATAATTCCGACATTAACTTTTGTATTTTTTTCGCCTTTCAGCAAGTTTAAAACGGTGTTGTTTTGAACGTTGTTGCCGGCAATAATCGAGTCGTTCACGCGAACAATTCGGTCGCCAGGCATTAACCCAACTTTGCTGGAAGGCCCGCCGGCAATTACTTCAATTACACGAACTGTGTCTTCCATTATCGTAAACTGAACACCAATTCCAGAGAAATTTCCGGTCATTTGTTCTTCCTCTTCAACCATGTTACGTGCTGGAATGTACGTGGAATGGGGATCCAGATTTTTTAAAATTTCAGGAATTGTTTTTTCAACTATCTCTTTGGTATCCACTGTGTCGACATAATCTTGATTGATTAAATTCAGAATGGTCGAAATTTTATTGGTAGACGTGGCGTGTACCAAATTATTGTTGGGCAGTGTGTTTTTGTCCATTAAATTGCCAACCACAATTCCAATAACAATCGAAATTGACACTAACAGAGGCAAAAATATAATTGTTTTCTTACTCATGTTTCTGTATTTTGAATGCCAAATTTTTCGAAAAACCGAAAAACTCTCATTAAATATCGACTTGTTCGATTTCAATATTTGCTCTTTTCAGCAAGTTTATTCCATCTTCCAAACGATAGCTTTCGGTAAAAACAACACGTTTTATTCCGGCCTGAATAATCAGTTTTGAGCATTCGAGACATGGCGACGAAGTAACATAAAGTGTGGCGCCATCGCTACTGTTTCCCGATTTGGCCACTTTGGTAATTGCGTTGGCTTCTGCATGTAAAACGTATGGTTTTGTTTTGTTATTTTCGTCTTCGCACACATTCTCGAAACCCGATGGAGTTCCGTTATAGCCATCTGAAATTATCATTTGGTTTTTCACCAAAAGTGCGCCAACCTGTCTTCTTTTACAGTACGAATTCTGCGACCAGGTATCGGCCATTTTGAGATATCGCTGATCGAGAAGTTGTTGTTTTGTATTGTTTGCCATCGTTCAAATTCTTTATTATGGGTATCGTTTATTCAGAAAGATTACAAATGTAATATTGATTTTAAATAAATCGTTCAATAATAACACAGCAATGGCTTTTGTGTTTGATTTTAAGGTTTTTTAAAAGTTGAGTAACAAAAAACGCCGCAATTTTGCGACGTTTTGTTTTTATACGTTTTGTTGTTTATTCTTTAATCAGTAACCAAACATCGGAGTATTTTGGAAATGCCTGACGCAAATTGGTTACCCGGGTTCTGGCTTCTTTTTCGCTTTTAAAGGAATTGACACAAACGCGGTAATAACCGGTTTCGCTGTGCAAAATAATGGGCGTAAATCCTTCGTTAAGCAAAGTTTCGCGATAGTTTTTTGCATTGTCGAGTTGTCCGAACGAGCCAATAATTACAAAATAGGTATTGTTTTCGTTGTCGCTTCTGTCCTCTTGTTCGGTAAAAGTAACCTGCTCTTTCCGAATTGCAATTGGTTTCGCTTCTGCCACCTTTTCAACATTTTGGGTTTCTGTTTCGGTAGTCGAAGGAACAGTAAAAACTTTTGGCTGCACGGTTGGGTCGGCTGTGTATTGCGACTGTGCCGGCTGTTTGGTTGTTTTACAAGCTGTAAAAGCAAACACAAGGGCGATAAATAATATTTTTTTCATGGTATTCCAGTTTTCTAAAATTAGAGTACTAAAGTACACAAATACGTACTTCGAAATTGCTTATACAAACGCAAGTTTTGCACATGCTATTGTTTGCAACTGGCAATAATAATTGTAAAATCGATTAAATTATCGTTTTGCCCCGGCGCCACCTCCACCAAAAAATAACATTACACCAATCAGATATCCAAAGTTGTACCAACCACCGGCATTGGGATAAGCATAGATTTGGTAATCGCTGAATAAACTTCCGATAAAACTAAACAGAAGAATAAATCCGTGTAGCAAACCCTTTAAAAATCCGGGTGGATTTAAAATCTGGTCTGCAGATTGTGTGGCACAGGCAGTAAAAAAGAATACGGTTGCAAGGAGCAAAATCAAATATAAAAGTCTTCGTTTCATCTCATTAAAATTATTTATGTCATTTGTATTCGATGGAACTCTCGATGAATTTTAATTCTTCTTGTTTTTGAATTTGAAGAATGAAAATTCATGCTCGTTTCATCTGTTTAAAATTTTTTGATTTCTGAATGTTCAAAAAATTTGAAGACATTCAGGAACTCACATAAATTTTAATCATTCTTGTTTCTGAATTTAGAATGAAGAAAATTCATGCTCGTTTCATGATAAAATTGTTTGGCTACAAGTTAATATTTCATCGCTTAAAGTGCAAGAGTGGCAATGGTAGAAATGCATCTAACCCAGATCATCAGCCGGCAACGTTTTAAAAGTTTATTCGGAATTGATTAAACTGAAATAAATTTTATTCGTAGATTTCAATAAATATTTAAATGATGGCAGGTTTTTTCAGTAATACCAATCGAAAAGCGGCAGTTGCAGGGCAGTTTTATCCGGGCAGTAAAAGCGAATTAAAAGAGCAGCTTCACGAATTATTCGAAAATGCCAAACCCTGTTTATTGGAGAAGGAACAATTACAGGCATTAATATCTCCGCACGCCGGCTATGTTTTTAGCGGAGAAGTGGCTGCTTCGGCGTTTAATCAAATTCCTGAAACCACGAGCTATAAGCGGGCTTTCGTGTTGGCTTCCAGTCATCAGTATTCTTTTAAGGGTGCTTCGGTTTTTTGCGACGGCAATTATGAAACGCCACTTGGCGAAATAAAAGTCGATACCAAACTGGCAAAACAAATCCAGAAATCGTCGGCTGTATTTGAGAATAAACCGGAAGCGCACAAAACCGAGCACAGTCTTGAAGTTCAGCTTCCGTTTTTGCAATATAAATTGGGCGATAATTTTTTGTTGATTCCAATTATATTGGGAACCAACAATGCCGACGATTGCATAAAAATAGCCGAAGTTTTACAGGATTATTTTACCGAGGAAAACCTGTTTGTGATCAGCACCGATTTTTCGCATTATCCCGATTATAAAAATGCCACCGAAATCGACAACAAAACCGCCAAAGCAATTTGCTCCAAAAATCCAGAAGATTTATTAAATGTTTTAGCCGAAAATAAAAGCGAGGGAATTCGGAACCTGGCAACGTCGTTGTGTGGCTGGACTTCTGTTTTGACTTTGCTTTACCTCGCTGAGAATAAAAAATATAAACTAGAAAAAATAGCATATCAAAATTCGGGTGATTCTAAAATTTATGGCGAAAAAAACCGGGTAGTTGGTTATTGGGCAATTGCAGTTTATGCAAAAAATGATGCGCTAAAACTAAGCGAAACAGAACAAAAGGAACTGCTCGAAAAAGCCAAAAACTCGATCAGCAAATTTGTTGAAACCAAACAAAAAGCGACGCCGGTTTCGAGTGATTCTGAAGGAATAATAAATGATCGGGCCGGAGTTTTTGTAAGTATTTATATCGACAACGAATTACGGGGTTGTATTGGTGGATTTCCACAGGATAAAACACTGAACGAATTGGTGCAAAGTATGGCCGTGTCGGCAGCTCGCGACGGGCGGTTCAAAAAAGTAAAAGCCGATGAATTAGATAAAATGGAACTCGAAATTTCGGTTATTTCTCCGCTAAAAGAGATTTATTCGAAAGACGAAATAGAACTCGGGAAACATGGAATTTTTATCCGGAAAGGATTTAACACCGGTACTTTTTTGCCACAGGTAGCAGAAAAAACAGGCTGGAATGTAGATCAGTTACTGGGACATTGTTCCCGCGATAAAGCCGGAATTGGTTGGAAAGGCTGGGAAGATGCAGAGCTTTTTGTGTACGAAGCATTTGTTTTTAGAGGGAAATAACCTTTATTCGAAAACCTCGCGTAAAACATTCATCGATTTAATTGTACCCAAATTATCGAAATGCAACTGATAGTAATCGAGCAACACGCCCAGCAAACTATCTCTCATCGATCGAGAGATTTTAAATTCGCCCAACTGGCTGATTTTTAGTCTTGACAATTGAATCAGGAATTCGGTAACTTCTTTGTTGGCAAAAAGTGGATGCGAGGGTTGGAAGGGAACAACTCTTCCTTTTTTCATGTCGAACCAACCTTCGAAACCAATTTTTGTTGTATCGGGCAAAAAGCCCAAATATTCGGTTAAGCGATATAAAAAAAACAGATGGAAATTCGAAGAACCTTCATTCATCAGATCAAAATACAACAATGCATTTTTTATAAAATCGAACATCTCTTGGAAGCTTTCCTGTTCGTTTATGGTTTTGTATAAAATTTCGGCCAAAAAAATGGCTTGTGTCGATTTTGCAATATCAAAGGCAAGGTTCTGGTAAGTTTGATTGCTTTTAATTTCCTTGAGTCGATTTAAGTCGTTGTTTTGTTTTTGATAGGCAACCATATCTATCAAAAAAAGGGGCTGCAACAAACTGGCTTTGTTTTTCGATTTTCGGCTTCTGGCAGCATTTAACAGGTAACTTTGCCGACCAAAATCGCGGGTGTAAATAGTAGTAATAACGCTACTCTCGCCGTATTTTATGAAATGTAAAACTATTCCTTCGGTAGTTACCAGCATTTTTTCCGATTATCGTTTTAAAGCCAAAAATTCATTTTTATCAATGAATAAAAAGCAATTTTGTGATGTGTGTTTCTTCACCGGTTTCGTCGTTGCAAAAAACCAGGTACACTCCGGTTTTCACCCGGTTTCCGTTTAAGTTTGTTCCATCCCAACTCGCTTGTCCGCCCAGCGAAGTCGTTTTAAATACCAAATTTCCACTGATGTCGGTAATTTTAACATCAGTATTTTCGACCAAGCCAGTTACTGTAACTGGTCCGTCGTAGGTTTCTCTCACTGGGTTCGGATAAACATAAACATTATTGTAGCTGTCTTTTCCGCTAATAGCATCGCCCTGGTACGAAACCAATCCTTCGGATGTGCCAAAAAAAACTTCGCCCGATTTTTGGTTGATAGCAATCGAATTAATTTCGTTCGAAAGCAGTGGACTATTTTCTTCTGTGAAATGCAAAATTTCCTTTTCACCATTTTCTGAGATCAAATAAACTCCCGAGTTTTTTGTTCCAAACCATTTTCGGTTGGCACCGTCGATTGCGATCGAGGTAACCGTTTCTGTTTCGAGCAATGGATGATAAACGCCGTCGTTTAAATCCAAACTGGGTTGAGTAGCATAAAAATTATCGGTACTCCAAATGCGCGACGGGTTGTTGTACACCGCCACTCCTTTTGATGTTCCGAGCCAGATTGCACCTTCGTTGTCTTCGGCAATCGAATAAATGTCGTTCATCCGGGTGTAAATTTCGTTTTGCCCGTTGTTGAAATACGAAGTCACCAAAAGTCGTTTTTTTGTAGTTCCGGTTTTGTCAACAACATAAGCATCGTTTCCGCGCGGAACAATAATCCACTTATCGTCGGAGTCGGTGACAATTACCTGCCCAATGTTTTTGCTGTTGGCCACTTCCGGTAACGCAAGGTTCTCCCATTCATCGCCTGGTGTTCGTTTCACCAGGTTTTTTGCGACTTCAGAATTTGTTATCCACAAATTGCCTTCCGAATCAAAATCCATTCCTCCAATCCGCACAAAAGGTTCGTCGGGGTTGTCGGGCAGTGCAGTTTCTAAAATGCTGTTTTTGTTGGTGTAACGGGCAACAAAATTGTCGTCGAGAAATTCCAAAACTCCTCCGCCCCAACTTCCGACAAAAATATGTGCCGGATTTTGCGGATCGGCAATCACACAAACAACATCAAAAAAATCATCTAATTCAGGATGTGTGGTTTTATCGAAATATTTCCAATCTGAATTATTGTAATTCTGAAAACGTGGTTGTTGCCAGGTATTGTTCCACGAATCGCTTCGTCCTCCGGCAGCTATCCATAAATCGTTACCGCTGGTATTTAATACAAACATTTGATTGTCGAGTGGACCGTTTAACGAAATCGATTCAAAATGATCTCCCGAAACACGAATTAAAGATTCTTCGAAATCAGCAATCCAGATAAAACCATCGGCAGAAATACCTGCACTTCTTGGATTTATTGGGGAAATTCTTTCTTCGTTCAACTGGTAATAATTTAATTTTCCAAGAATTGTGTGCATGTTATCGGCAATTGAAACTTCAGAATGACCGGTAATAACCAGGTAGTTTCCACTCGACTGAATGTCGCGGATGTAATTAATTTGTGGAAGATAAGCACTCCACGAATCTCCTTCGAGCTTATAAAGTTGAGCTTCGTTTCCGTTTGGTGAGTAACTGGCGATTAAACTGCCGGCGTGAATGGTTAGAAAATTGAACTTTTTATTGAAATTTGGAATGTTTGTTATTTTGTTCCAGCTTCGGTAATCCAGCAAATTTGAATTGTTTAAATAGGCAACTAAAATTCCCTCGTCGGTGGCTGCATAAATAAAGTTGTTGTGGAAATCAACGTCGTTCACCCGCAACCTGCCACCTTCTTCTCCAATAAGGTAAGTGTCTTTTACTTCGTGGCGTTCGAGGTTGATCACCACAATTCCAAAACTACACGACAAGTAAGCTTCTTTTCCAATAAAAGAAATGTTGTTGATGCTTTTATCGCCGGTAATCGATTTGCGTTTTATGTCGGAAAGATTGATAACTTCCGATTCGGAAACCAGATCGATGTTACTGTTTTTGTAGGCAATAATTAATACATTGTTTTCTTTATTGTAGGCAATGGTTTGTATTCCAAAATCGGAAAGTTGGGTAACATCAGAGAGTTTGTGAACGCTATTGTCTTGCATGTCGTAATAAAACAAACCGCCTTCAGTAGCACAAAAAACTTTGTTCTCCGAAACCGCAATTTTTGTGGCATTTGTGTATGAAAGATAGTCTTGCCAGCTTCCTTGAGTACGTTGTGCAAAACCATTAAAAACCATTAAAAACAGTATGATTAGCAAAAAATATTTTGACATAAAATTTCTTCTTACCTAGTTTAAATTTTTTAAGTAATGAACCAGTTTTTTTACGGCTCTTCCACGGTGGCTAATTTCGTTTTTATCTTTTAAATTCATTTCGGCAAAAGTGGTATCAAAACCAAGCGGTTTAAAAATAGGGTCGTACCCGAAACCGGAGTCTCCTCTTTTTTCTGAAATAATTTCGCCTTCCACAATTCCTTCAAACTGCTTTTCTTCGCCATTAATAATCAACGATATTACGGTTCTAAAACGAGCTTTCCGCTTATTTATTTTAGTCAGCTTTTTTAAAACTTTATTCATATTTGCTTCGGCACTTTTTTCTTCTCCGGCATATCGGGCAGAATAAACACCAGGCTCGCCATTTAGCGCCTCAATTTCTAAACCGGTATCGTCGGCAAAACAGGCATATCCGTATTTCTCGAAAATATACGACGCCTTTTGCAAGGCATTTCCTTCCAATGTTGCTTGTTCTTCAGGAATTTCTTCGGTGCAACCAATGTCTTTTAAACTCAATAACTTTATTTCGTAGCCAAGCATAGCTTGCAATTCTTCGAGTTTATGCTGGTTATTTGTAGCAAATACAAGTTTCATTTTATAAAATTTTGGGTAAAAATAATTAAAAGACTTGGCTTTTAAACTGAAAGGTATAAACTTTGAGAAATGATTCAACAAATAACAGAAGATTTACGTGCTGCCGCTGATCCGTATAGAAAAATGCGCTCGTTAGCAAACTTTCCAACTTCGATGGAGGTTTTGGGAGTGACTAGTCCGGCGATGAAAACCCGGATAAAATTGTGGTGGGATGATCTAAAATCGTATTCGCCCGAAAAGTTAATCGACCTTGCTAAAAAGTTGGTCGAAACAAAAATAATGGAATGCAACCACGTGGCGTTTTTAATGCTTTGGAAGAAGAAGGAAGCGCTGAAAAAACTAGATTTACCCGACCTTGAACAGTTGGGACAAAATA
>JBNKOT010000079.1:0-12524 GCA_050294855.1 Draconibacterium sp.
CAGCGAAGTGTTGGAAATTACAATTAGTAACACTTTCGATAACAATGTTCAGAGTAAAAAAGGGGAAGGAATAGGTTTACGAAACATTCGTGATCGCTTGCAATTGATTTATGGAAACCCACATTTTTTAAAAACAGTTAATAAAAATAACGAATTTACAGTAACTTTAACCATACCGCAAAAACAGAATTGATATGTCGGAAAAATTGCGCACAATAATTATTGAAGACGAAGAATTGGCAAGAAATTTAATGAAATCGTTTTTGAACGATAACGAAAAAATTGAAATAATTGCTGAATGCGAAAACGGTTTCGAAGGAATAAAAGCAATTAACGAGATGAAACCTGACCTGGTTTTTCTCGATATTCAAATGCCAAAAATTACAGGTTTCGAATTGTTGGAATTACTCGAACATAAACCACAGATTATTTTTGCAACTGCTTACGATCAGTATGCATTAAAGGCTTTTGAATTTAATGCAGCCGATTATTTGTTAAAACCGTATTCAAAAGATCGTTTGTTTGAAGCAGTGGATAAAGTGGCTGCAAAAATCGAAGTTGAAGGAGCCTCGTCTGATGTGGCCGAAAAAGTGAGCAACTTCCCAAAAGAAGAAGCACTCGACAGAATTGTGGTAAAAGATCGTCATAAAATACATATTATTCCGGTTGATCAGGTTCGTTACATCGAATCGATGGATGATTATGTAATGATTTACACCAAAACCGGGCGGCACATGAAACAAAAAACGATGAAATATTTCGAAAGTGCTTTAGACGAAAAAAACTTTACACGAATTCATCGGTCATACATTGTAAAAGTCGACGAAATCAACGAAATCCAGCAGTACGAAAAAGAATCGTATGTGGTTATACTTCACGATAAAACCAAATTAAAAGTGAGTAAAACGGGCTACAAAAATTTAAAAGGAGTTTTGAATTTCTAAATAGCAATCGCATTTCTTTTTTGTTTCTACCCCTTTTTTTATCCAGAATATTTTTCAAATCTATTCGGTTCGATCAAATTCTTTGGGGGGCCAAAATCTGGTGTGTTCCTTATTTTCCATTCATTCAATACATTGAGCCTGGGCACAAGTTAAAAACTGACTTTTTTCATGTTTGTGACTTTTGTCCTGTTTGGCTTTTGATTTCATTTGTAATTTGATCGACTATTTTAAACCTAATTCCAAAGTCGATCTTTAAAAACAAATTATATATTATGAAAAAAATTGCACTCTTATTAATTGCCGTATTTTTAGTATCAACGGTAGCCTTTTCGAAAAAGAAAGAAGAGGAAAAAAAGGAAGAAAAAAAGCCATTTGTCAACAGTAGTTTGGTTAGCGGATTAAAATGGCGAAGCATTGGTCCGGCATGGGCGAGTGGTAGAATTGCTGATTTTGCCGTTAATCCAAGAGATACCAAAGAATATTATGTTGGTGTTGCCAGCGGTGGTGTATGGAAAACCACCAACAATGGAACAACATGGAAACCGATTTTCGACAAATACGGAGCCTATGCAATCGGTATTGTTGAACTCGATCCAAATAATCCGAATGTAGTCTGGGTTGGTACAGGCGAAAATAATCACCAGCGTGCACTTGGTTATGGCGATGGAGTATATAAATCGTTGGATGGTGGAAAATCATTTAAAAATATGGGATTGAAAGAGAGCCGCCAGATTGGTGGAATTGTTATCGATCCAAGAAATTCAGACATTGTTTTTGTTGCAGCTGAAGGTTCGGCTTGGGGACCGGGCAAAGAACGTGGTTTGTACAAAACTACTGACGGTGGCGAAAACTGGAAAAAAGTGTTGGAAATTAGTGAAAATACAGGGGTGAACAACGTAGCGCTTGATCCGTGTAATGCAGATATTATGTACGCAACTTCGGAACAACGCAGAAGAACGTCGTTCACAAAGATTGGTGGTGGACCAGAATCTGCAGTGTACAAATCAACCGACGGTGGCGAAAATTGGCGAAAGATTACAAAAGGATTGCCGGGAGTAGATCTTGGTGGAATGGGAATTGATGTTTCACCTGTCGATCCAAATATCGTTTATCTGATTGTGGAAGCTGCAGATAATAAAGGTGGATTTTTCCGCTCGACCGACAAAGGCGAAAGCTGGAGTAAAATGAGCGATTATCATTCAAGTGGTCAGTATTATAACGAGATCGTTTGCGATCCGAAAGATGTGGATAAAGTTTATTCAACCGAAACACGATCAAGATATACAAGCGATGCCGGAAAAACATGGAACATGATCAGTACCAACGGACGCCACGTTGACGACCATGCAATTTGGATCGATCCTTCAGCTACCGATCATTATATTATTGGTGGCGACGGTGGAGTGTACGAAACCTGGGACAGCGGTTCAACTTTCGATTTTAAAGAGAACTTACCAATTACTCAGTTTTACCGTGTAGCCGTTGACGATGCAGAACCGTTTTACAATGTTTACGGTGGAACACAAGACAACAATTCGATGGGGGGGCCTTCGCAAACAACGAGTCGTAGTGGTATAATCAACGACGAGTGGTATCCAACACTTGGTGGCGATGGTTTTTGGGCTGCAACAGAACCCGGAAATCCGGATGTTGTTTATTCTGAATATCAATATGGAAATGTATCGCGTTACGATAAAAAAAGTGGCGAACGACTGAGTATTAAACCAAGAGAACGAAAAGGCGAATTAACCTATAAGTGGAACTGGAATACTCCAATGTTTGTGAGCACTCATAAACCAACTCGGTTATACATGGCTGCGAATAAAGTTTTTAAAAGCGACGACCGCGGAAATACCTGGGACGTAATCAGCGATGATTTAACTGCGCAGGTTGATCGGAACAGCTTTCCGGTAATGGGGAAATACTGGCCGGCAAGTGCAGTTGCAAAAGACGTTTCTACTTCGCAGTGGGGAACTTTGGTTGCTTTGGCAGAATCACGAATTAATGAAGATTTACTGTATGCCGGTTCCGACGACGGCGTAATTTCTGTTACCGAAAATGGTGGCGATACCTGGACTCAGGTGAAGTCTTTTGCCGGAGTTCCTGAATATACTTATGTGAGCGATATTTGCGCCGACCGTTTTAACGAAAATGTAGTTTATGCCACATTCGATAATTTAAAACGCGACGATTTTAAACCTTACGTATTAAAAAGTTCAGACAAAGGGAAAACATGGGTTTCGATAAGTGGAAACCTTCCCGAAAATGGAACCGTGCATACCATTATCCAGGATTTTGTTCGTCCTGAATTATTGTTTGTAGGAACCGAATTTGGAATATTCTTTACCATCGATAATGGTGCCAACTGGGTACAGTTAAAATCGGGTATACCAACCATTGCAGTTCGCGATATTGCAATACAGGAGCGCGAATGCGATTTGGCGATTGCAACTTTTGGCCGCGGATTTTATATCATGGATAATTACAGTCCACTTCGCGAAATTTCTGCTGAACTGGAAAAAACAGAAGCTGCTATTTTCCCGATTAAAGATGCGTTGATGTTTGTTCAAACCAGTGGGAAAAGTAACCAGGGGAATACGTACTTTACTTCTCCGAATCCTGAACTTGGTGCAACCTTTACTTATTATATAAAAGATGTTCCAAAAACAAAAAAACAATTGCGTATCGACGAAGAGAAAAAATTGTTTACAGAGGGCAAACCAATTCCGCAACCAAGTTGGAGAGATTTACAACTCGAAGAACAACAAGAAAAATCGCACCTGATTTTTACGATTTACGATAACGAAGATAATGTGGTAAGTCAATTAACTACTTCTCCTTCAAAAGGGATGAAGCAAATAAACTGGAATATGCGCTATTCGATGTCAATAGTTGCCAGTGTTCGCGGCAGTTTCTCTCCTGTTTCAAGTGGTAGTCGCGGTCGTCGTGGCGGCGGCGGAATTCTTGTGATGCCCGGTAAATACAAAGTGGGGTTAAAAATGTGGCACGAAGGCGAATTAACCAATTTAGTCGATCCGGTTGAATTTACTTGTAAAAAGTTAAATAACACTACTTTACCTGCAGCCGATTATGCCGAGAATGTTGCATTTGCTAAAAAAGTGGGTAAATTGGCGATTGCAGTTACGGGAACCGGAAGAATGATTGGTGAAACCACAACAAAAGTGGAGAGCATTAAACAAGCCATTTATTCGACTCCGGGGGCAAGTCAGGAGTTAATGGATAAAGCGCGTGCTTTGGGTGCTGAGTTGGAAAAACTGAATTTTATAATGAATGGACTGCCTGCAAAAGCAAGTGGCGAAGAAGTTCCTCCGGCACAAGTTCCAATCAACGATCGTTTGGGAAATATGACCTATACTCACATGGGATCAACCAGCGGAATTACAAGCACTGAAGAACAGAATTACGAAATCCTGACAGAAGAATTTCCTCCGGTTTTGGCAGCGTTAAAACGTATTGTTGAAAATGATATTCCTGCTTTGGAAGCCGAATTAAATAAAATTGGCGCTCCATGGACACCAGGCAGAATGCCGGTTTGGAATGAATAAAAAACAAGCTGCTTCTCTTGAGCTTTGAGCTTTGAATGATTCACCAGGTGACTCTAAGTCACCTGGTGAATATTTATATGTAAAGATGCCATCCGTTTATGTTTTTTCATACGGATGGCATCTTTTTTATGGGAAAGCGATTTTCAAAATCGACTTTATTATTCGGTTTCCAAATTGCATAATACAAAACTACCAAACCTATTTCCGGATCAAATTAAGTTTCTAATCCGGTTTCATCTTGTCATTTTAAAAAGTCAAGTATTTTTTCGCTTACTAATTCCGGATGTGTAAAAAAAACAGCGTGCCCGGCATTTGGAATAATTTCAGTTTTTATAGCTGGTGTCAAATGATTTAGTCGTTTAACCGCAGCTTTAACCGACATCATTTTCTCATTTTCACCTGCAATGTATAGAATCGGTACTTTAATATTTTTCAATTCATCGTCGGTCCAAACTGTCATTGCAGGCGGTATTTTTGTTTTGAACGAGCGAATTGCAAGTCTTAAATAATCCAGATGTTCTTCTGCTATTTCCCGCCCTTTTTCGGTCTGAACCAAATTTTCGCACGACCAGTATAATTCCTTTTTCATAAAAAACCGAAGCGGTATAAAACCCCGAAATACCCGTTTTTCGAATTCCTTATTGCCATGGTAAACGGTATACGCCGGACTTAATAACACCAACTTGCTAAGTCTGTTAGGATGAGCCAATAAATACTGACCAGCTTTCCATCCGCCGTAAGAGCATCCAACGAGGATAATGCTGTCTCCCAACTCAAGGGCAGTAAAAAGTTCATCGAGCCATTTTGTAATACTTTCGGGGCAACACATTTTTTTAGTATAAACACTTCGTCCCCAGTCGTAAATGTCATCCAGGGCATACGTTCTGTAATTCTCCGATAAATCCTTAATGTTGTTCTTCCACATTAACGAGGCTGTTCCACCACCGGGCAATAGAACCATTGGAGGAGCATTTTCAGGGCCGGAGATACGAATAAATGTTTGTCCAAATGAAGTGCTGACTATCCTCTCTTCCGATTTAAGTGGCCATTCTTTTGCTTTTTCATCATAGTACTTTAAATATTCAACTTTTGCAATTTCTGAACGGAACGGATGAAAATCGTTAATTTCAAAAACACCGGGGCCCGATAAATAAGCTTGGTAGACCCAAAAAAGGAGAGCAAAGAATATTATTGAAAGTGTTAAATATAGATTGCGTAAATAACGTAAAATAACCTGGAGTACGGTTTTTGTTTTTAATATTGATTCAAGGAATTCTCCGAATCCGTTTTTTATAGATTGATGTGCCATAGTAATATCCTTTTAATAAAATTATTAATTGAAAATATCGATACAATGTTGATTTCCTGAAGGACAACAGAAAATTGATTTCAGCACGTATAATCTTGATGTAGAAAACGATTCAGATTAAAATATGCACATACGTTGCAGCTTCAGCCTTACAACATTGATTTTTGATGTAATAAATTTGAATGAAGGACTAACAAAAAAGAGTTGATATTTCTTCAGCGGATTTATGCGAGATATTATTCTTCTGTACAATAGAAATAATATTGGCACTTATTGAAGTATAGAATTTTGAAGTTTTAAACCTGGTAAAAATCAAACGATTGTGGGAGAATAACACATGTTTATACAAAACAACAAATTCAGTGCTATAAATTTGTTTCGGTGTCTCAATTAAGTAGTTGCCTTTCGTAGTAGCAATTCGGTTATCATCCTTTTCTTCAACATCCGAAATTAGCCATTCATTATAGGCAATATTGCTGTAGTTGTAATAGTCGTAAGTTTCAAAAAGGTAGTTTTCAAACCTCGACACCAGCATAAAAAATCCAATCAGGAATAGAATCTTTAGCAAATACCTTGTCTGGATTTTTTTGAAAAAGTGATATCGATTAATGAAATTCACAAATATTCTGAATGATGTTTTACTTTTTAACAAAGTAAAATTATAGAAACAATATTAGAATAACAAACGTCTGGAATAAAGATAAATAAGTGTTAAGTAACAATAGAAAAGCCAGCAGGACATTGTTTTCAATCCTCCGGCCTCGTTCCTCGGCCACCTCCTTTTTAAAGGAGGACAAAAAAGTTACCTCTTTCTTGAAGCAAGGCGCAATCTTTTTCTTCATCCCCCTTAGAAAAAGGGGGATTCATGGGGATTTACTTTATTTTCATTTCGTGCGAGTATTACTCAATCCTCCGACTTCGTTCCTCAGCCACCTCCTTTTCTATTGGATTTCGCTTATTTTCGCAATTCAAAAAAATCCACGGCACATTTTATAGATTCCATCCTATAATATTCAGTGTAGATGGATGGAATCTTTTTACCGAAACTAATTGTTTTAGTTGAATAACTATAAAATATAGTTTGTAAACTAAAAAATATAGTTGTATTTGTTTTGTGTTTCTGAAAAGTCTCAGTACTCACAACTCAAAATCTAATATCTGCTGAATGAAAAAGCTAACACAAAAAGAAGAAGAGATCATGAATTTCTTTTGGGAGAAAGGCCCGATGTTTGTAAAAGAACTAAAAGAATTTTACACCGACCAGAAATTACATTACAATACACTTTCAACAATGGTGCGGGCATTGGAAGAAAAAGGGTTTATCGATCACGAACAGTTTGGAAATACGCACCAATATTTTGCCGCCATTACAAAAGAAGAATACAGTAAAGGCAAGTTGGGAAGTGTGGTAAAAAACTACTTTAATAATTCGTATAAAAATGTGGTATCACTTTTGGTGGAAGAAGAAAATCTCTCGCTCGAAGAGTTAAAAAAATTGATTGCTGAAATTGAAAACCAAAAACCAGACTCAAAATGAATCCGTTTTTTGAATATCTTTTAAAATCGACGATTAGTTTGGCACTTTTTTATATCGTATTTAAACTGACAGTCAGCCGCGATAAAATGCACACGATCAATCGTTTTGTTTTATTGGGGATTTTAATAGGATCGGCGTTACTTCCTTTTATTAATATTCCAATTATTCAGGAAGCTGAGGTAATTCCAAAGGTTGAAGTTTTTCGGGAATTTGTTACCACACCAATATTTATCACTCCGCCAGTTGTTTCTGAAAATATTCAAACTGTTCAGCCAACAAAAAATATTTCTGTAAATCTGTATCTGCTTTTTTATCTTATCATTATTTCAGCGCTTTTTATTCGATTATTGATTTCTGTTTTTCGGGTGCATAACATTATAAAAAGTGCAGAAAAACAATCTTTTCAAAAGGTGATTTTAGCAGTTGTAAAAGATTTTATTCAACCTTTTTCATTCATCAAACACATTGTAATTTCTGAAAAAGATTATACTGAAAACCGCGAAATTGTGGTCGCTCACGAATATGCGCACATTAAACATTTACATGCAATCGACTTGTTGATTTGCCAACTGTTTACCGCGTTGCACTGGTTTAATCCCTTTGTGTGGCTTTTGCGCCGCGACCTCAAATTAATACACGAATTCCAGGCCGATCAGGCCGTACTAAATAGTGGCATCGATGCAAAAAAATACCAACTGTTGGTTTTACAAAAGTCCGTAGGCGAAAGACGTTTTGCCCTGGCAAACCATTTTACACAAAAACCAATTTTAAAACGAATTAAAATGATGCAAAAGAAAAATAGAAAACACTGGAATGGGGTGAAATTGATTTTATTTATCCCAATTGTTTTGTTGCTTTTACAAGCGTTTGCACAACCAGAGACGTTTGTTGAAAAAGCAAGTGAGTTTGTTCCTTCAATTATTCAAAAAGATAGTTCTGAAGTTTGGTTAAAAAATTGGACAATCGAAAATCTATCGAAAATAAATGGTGAATTAATCACAGCTGAGTACGAAATTGCTCCACCACCACCGGGAAATCCAAAATCCGGATTACCAAAAATCGATAAGAGCAGTGATGGTCACCCAATTCCATCTTCAAATATTTTAACGATTCTGGTTAACCGAAATAATATGATTTTGGCTTCAGGTATTAAAGTTAATATGGATGAGTTATTGAATGGTGTTGCCAAATTCTTAAACAGTAACCCAGCTTTTGCAGGAGTTAAAAAAGGTCCTGAATTAGTTGAGAAGAACTTCCCTTTTGTTGGAGATATAAAAGTAACAAAGGGAGTAATCATCTTAAGATATGATGTGGATACAAAAAAGGAATTTATACAAAATTTACTTCGAAATATTGGTGAAATACATTTAGAAGCCAGAAAAAAAGCTTCGGAGAAATATTTTGAGGAAGAATATTTTTCATTGTCACCAGAAAAGAAGAATGTAATTAATCAGATTGTTCCGGTGAGAGTTTCAATTATGGATCCAAAAACGGTTAAACCACCACTACCACCCGCTCCATTCATGATTACAATGAAAAGTGATGGTAGCTTTCTATTTGGAACGGATAAATATGAATCTTTACATGACTTTAAAACAAATTGTATTGATGAAGGAAAGATGTTTTATCAACAATACGAATCTCAGGGTAAGGAGACACCAACTATTTCTTTTAACGTTGAAAACGGCGTGTCAAAAACTCAAATAAACCAGTTAAAAGAAGTACTTCGGGAAGCTAAAATTCAGCATGTCAACTACTCCTCTAAAAAATTAGATGAATCAGGGCAGAGCAAAAATGGCAATTAAAAACAATAATATTAATTCCTGTAAAGTACGCTGATTTTATAGGTTAAAAGTTAAGCCCGGAGATCCGGGTTTTTCTTTTTGTACGCAATCAATCCTCCGACCTCGTTCCTCGGCCACCTCCTTTTTAAAGGAGGACAAAAAAAGTTACCTCTTTCCTGAAGTCATGCGCAATCCTTTTCTTCATCCCCCTTAGAAAAAGGGGGATTCAGGGGGATTTAATAAGGAGAATTCACAAAGTAGAAAAAAATCAATCCTCCGACCTCGTTCCTCGGCCACCTCCTTTTTAAAGGAGGACAAAAAAAATTACCTCTTTCCTGAAGTCATGCGCAATCCTTTTCTTCGTCCCCCTTAGTAAAAGGGGGAATTCAAGGGGGATTTCATAAATAAAAATTCTTAACTCAGATTTTTCTGTTCTTCAATACATTCAATGGCATAGTCAATTTCGGCAACCACTTCATCAATTCTATAAATTACCAGTGCTTCAGAGAAGCGTAGAACTTGAAACCCCAGATTCTCCAGATAAGTTTGCCTTTCGTAATCTTCTTTTGATTTTGAAAAGTGTGAATTTCCATCAATCTCAATAATTAGTTTTAATTTTCGGGAAACAAAATCAACAATATAGTTTTCGATAATAAATTGACGATTAAATTGATAACCTTTCATCTGACGGGCTTTTAAAACATCTCTCCAAAGAATGGCTTCTCCTTTGGTTCCCTGTTTTCGTAATTTTCTTGCAAATGGTTTTAGATTTTTATTTTGGGAGGTTTTCATTTGTTTGGATTGGAAGATAAAAGTACAAAAAATTTAATCTTGTTTTACTTCACACAATATTTTTTCAATCCTCCGTCTTCCTTTGTCAGACACCTCCTTTTCGAAGGAGGACAAAAAAAGTCACCTCCTTATCGAAGGAAGACGAATCCTTTTTTCTTCGTCCCCCTTAGTAAAGGGGGAATCAAAGGGGGATTTTTTATGAAGTTAATAAAATGAGTTTAGGTAAAAAATCAATCCTCCGACCTCGTTCCTCAGTCACCTCCTTTTTAAAGGAGGATAAAATGCAACTTCATTTATCTTAAAACCGCCAGGACAATTTGGCGCCAAACATTCTTGGTGCGCCCGGAACAAAAGTAGGTACGCCAAATAAACTTCCGGTGTTTCCGGCGCTGGTCACAAATTGTTCATCCAGAATATTTGTTCCGTAAACCGAAAGAATCATGTTTGGTTCTGCCAATTCCAATCCGGTATTGAGGTTTAGCAAACCATAAGCATCTTGTTCCAATCCCGGAGTGTTGGCATCTTCAAAAAAGATGTGTGTTTTATACGAATACGAAGGACTTGCAAAATATTGGATATTTGGTGTAATCTTCGTTCTGAAATTAAATCCAAAAGTAAAACTGTGTTCAGGTGCCAAACGGAAACTGTTTCCTGCATATTCCTGAGTCAGTCCATCAACATCGGTTGAATCGAAAGCAGAATGTAACCAGGCATAATTTCCAAAAATATCGAGCTGTTTAATCGCAGCAACTTTTAAATTGACTTCGGCACCGTATGATGTTGCTTTTCCTCCGTCTTTTACTTTGTAGTTGAATTCTCCCGATTCAGAATCTGCCACGCAGGCACTAGTCTGGAAGTTTTTATAGAGTTGATAAAAACCAACAACATCAACAAAAACACGTTCCAAAAAAGAGGCTTTAAAACCTCCATCAAAATTATTTAGTATTTCAGCATCGAGAATTTCTTTTTCGCCACTTGAAGTAAATTGCAAAACATTGGGACGGCGACCCAGTGAGTAGTTTACAAACATATTTCCGTATTCATTGAATTTGTATTGAAGTCCGGCCCGCCCGGTAAACGAAAGTGTATTTTTGCCAATTGTTTGCGAAGCGCTTGGTTTAAAAAACAGATTAGGATAATTTCCCGTTAACATTCCAAGAGTAGATTCAGAACCTCCGGTAAATGCGGCTTCGTTACTCAGTTTATATAGATCGAAAACGCCGCGGGCTCCCGCCGACACAAATATTTTTCTGGTAAGCTGGTAGGTTCCGTCGATAAAAACTTCGGCAGCCTGATTGGTTGCAGCACTAATATTTTCTTCCTGATGATTGATCGGCAGTGGCATTCCTGCAACCGGGCCGAGCTGTGGAATATTTGGCAGAGCCGGAACAGAATTTGGTTGTCCTTCGGAATCGACTAAATATGTTGGGTCGAAAAAGAGATGAAATGTGTTTTGTTCGTTAGGTGAAAACCAATAGGTTTGGTCGGCTTTTTCCCACCAGTAACTTGCACCTAACGATCCATTCAAACGACTATTTCTTGCAAAGTTCCCTTTTATTTCCTGGTAAAATTGTTTTGCACCTCCATGTTCTGCCATGTCGATTGCCGCCGCAGCTGTTCCATCTCCATCCCATCTTGCCGATGAATTACTCTTTCGATAAGAGGTAATCGAAGTCCAGTAAATGTGTTCGTTAATAAAATATTTGTAGTTTAAAGTGGCGTCAAAAATGTCTTTCCCGGTTGCGAGATTCTCGCCCTGTTCCAAAGAAGCTTTGCCTGAAAAAACATTGGAGTTACCCTCTGTATTTGGAAACATTTTACTCCTAAATGCGATGCCGGGAGTATCGTCTTTTTGATAGTTGACAATCACATCAAATTTATGATTCCAGGCTGGGAGAAAGCGTACAGAAAATCTTCCGGCCAGTGTGTTTTTTCCGTTTAATGTTCCGCCAAAAGTGTTCTCCACAAAACCATCGCGGGCACTGTAAATTCCGGCAGCCCGAACAAAAAGTTTGTCTTCGATGAGTGGAACATTCACTGCCGCCCGAAATTCTTTTTGAGCAAAATTTCCGGTTCCGGCAGTCAGATAGCCCTTACGTGTGTTTCCCGGTTTTATACTTTTAAAATGTACGACTCCCGCTTGCGCACCTCTCCCAAAAAGCGAATTTTGTGGTCCTTTTAAAACTTCGACCTGTTGCATATCGAACAATTCCACCGAAGCAGCACTTGCGCGATTGATGGGCACATTATTAAAATAAGTCGAAATGCGTGGTTGTGCGCTCGGACTCACTTCGTCGCTGGTTAATCCGCGTATTACAAAACTTGGTCGGTTAACTCCTTGTTCACGAATCATCAATCCCGGAACAAATTCGCTAAGATGCCCCAGTTCGGTGATATTTGCCTGTTCGATTGTTGATGCTCCAATGGCAGTAATCGCGGTTGGCACATCCAGAATTTGTTGCTCGCGTTTTTGAGCATTTACAGTAACCGGCTCGAGATGAATATTGGCATACCGAAGCATGGTATTTTTAAAATTTTCGCCTTCACGAAGGATCAGGTCGGTGGTATAGGTTTCAAATCCCACAAACGAAA
>JBNKOT010000080.1:0-3301 GCA_050294855.1 Draconibacterium sp.
AGATTTGCACCAACCTGGCAAAACGGAGATTAAAACCGGCATTCGACCAAATCGAAAAACTGATCAACGATGCTGGTTTGCTAATTTATTTAGACGAATGGCGAAACCTTGAGCAAACGTACAGTTACATGTTAAAATATACGGTTGAGGGAACGCAGGATCCCGAAAGACAAAAAGTATATCGAAAATTAATTGTGTCGGTTTTTGAACTTGCCGACAAAATAAACGAAGCCGTTCAATTAAAAATATCACCCGCGCTTGAATACGAACTGAAACGAAATTATAAGAAGGAATCCATCGATTTTAATACTTTTTTGTCCGATCTCGAAGATTTCTATTTACACGAAGAACTGATATCGCTGGTAAACGATGCCGAAGTAAAAAGTTCGTCGAAAAAAGAAGATGCAACAAGTCATCAGCAAAAAATGACTCACTTGTTTTATCATTTTTGGTTTCGGGAAAAATTGTCGAGCGAAGAAATACAGTTTTTAAAAGATTTTTTCGCGAGTGAATTATTGTCGAAAGATTACAAAGCATTTATCATTTCAGCCATCATTTTAAGTTTGCTGCGGCATTTCGATAAAGCAAAATTTAACGTGCTTTTTGATGTTTACGAAGCCGAAGAACCCGAAATGAATCAACGCGGAATGGTTGGTTTACTGATTGGTTTTTACCGATACGACGATCGTTTGGCATTTTATCCTTCCATCACCAGCCGTTTAACAATTCTAAACGAGAATCCAACTTTTAAACAAAACCTCGAACGGGTAATTGTGCAGTTGATCAGAAGCAAGGAGACCGAAAAAATTCAGCAAAAAATCAAAGATGAAATTATTCCTGAAATGATAAAAATAAGTCCAAATCTAAAAGACAAAATCAATTTAGATAGTTTAATGGACGACAGTTTAGGTGAAGATAAAAATCCGGAATGGGAAAAGATATTTGAAGATTCGCCGGGACTGATGAATAAAATGGAAGAGTTTTCGGAGCTTCAAATGGAAGGCGCCGATGTTTTTATGGGCTCTTTTTCGATGTTGAAAATGTTTCCGTTTTTTAGCGAATTTTCGAATTGGTTTATTCCGTTTTTTGCTGAAAATCCTGACGTTTCAAAAGTTATCGACCACACCGATGATGTGAATTCGCGTTTTATTGAAGCCATCGATTCTGCGCCGATTTTGTGTAATTCAGATAAATATTCGTTTTGTTTCAGCCTGCAAAATTTACCGGCCGAAAACCGCGAGTTTATGGCCGAAGGAATGAAAGCAGAAATGGCTCAATTTGATGAATTACAAAAAGACGAAGAACTAACCGATCCGGGTAAAAAAGCCGGTTTTATTTCGAACCAAATTATTCAGGATTTGTATCGGTTTTATAAGTTGCATCCACGCAAAAACGATTTTGAAGACATCTTTGAATGGCGTTTCGATTTTCATAATAAAATTACGCTGGGCAGCATTTTAAAAGAAGACGAAACCATTTTACGCAATATTTCGGAATACTATTTTTCGAAAAACCGTTTCGAGGAAGCTTCAGAGATTTTTATTCATTTGCTTTCGAACGAAAAAAGTGGTGAGTTGTACCAAAAATTGGGATTCTGTTACCAGAAATCGGGCGATTTTGAAAGTGCTTTGGAGAACTACAAAAAAGCCGAACTTTTTGATCTGAACAGAAAGTGGAATTACAACAAAATTGCTCTTTGTTACAGGAATTTAAAACAGCCGCAAAAAGCATTGGAATATTATCGAATGGTCGAAGAACTCGATGAGGAAAATTTGAATGTTCAGCTCAATATCGGGCACTGTTTGTTAGAGTTAGACGAATTTGACGAAGCTTTAAAAAGCTATTTTAAAGTGGAATACCTGGCGCCGGGAAATAAGAAAGTCTGGCGTCCGATTGGTTGGTGTTCGTTTGTTTCGGGGAAAAAAGAGCAGGCCGAAAAGTATTTTAAAAAGCTGATCGACGACCAACCCAACAAACACGATTTAATGAACATGGGGCATGTTCAGTGGAGTTTGGGAAACAGAAAAGGAGCGTTGGAATTTTATAAAAAGTCGATTGCACAACCCGATTTTACTGAAATCGAATTTTTTGAAGTCTTTGAAGAAGATCTGCATCATTTGATTTCGCAGGGGGTTGAAAAAGACGATGTTTCGATAATGCTCGACCAGCTAAGATATTTTGTTGAAGGTTAATATTTTTACGAATAAATACTATTTTTAAGGTCTAATCTAGGGCCTTTATGAAAAAAGTTATTCTTGCTTTTATTGTATTTGTGCTGCTTGGAGGTGGTTATTTTGTCATTCAAAAAAAGATTTCTCCTGCCGTTAACGATGCAATAATCATTACTTATCCTTATAATCATTCGGTTTTTCCGGCAGATATTACTGCGCCCGGCATTTGTTGGGTCGACGAAAATAAAGCCACAAAACAATGGCAGATTGATGTTTTTCTTGATAAAACCGAATTGTTAAGCGCTGTCTCTGAAAGCCCGAATTGGCGCCCGGATGAAAAGGAGTGGGAGATGATTAAAACTCAATCACTTGGAAAAGCAGTAACAATTTCAGTCGGTCGAACCGGTAAAAAGTCAGCTCAAAATGCGGCGGTTTCTATTGTAATTTCAGAAGATAAAGTTGAAGCACCTATCTTTTTTCGGGCCGTACCGTTGCCTTTTAAATTTGCACGCGAAAATTTAAAAAGAGTAAAGTGGTATTTAGGAAGTGTGAGCGAAATTAATAAACCACATGTTGTTCTCGAAAATATTCCGGTTTGTGCCAATTGTCATTCGTTTCCACCTGATGGAGGAACACTGGCCATGGATGTTGATGCCCGCGACGACAAAGGTGCTTACGCCATTTCTGCATTTCAGAAAGAAACAATTTTTTCGGAAGACAGCATTATTCATTGGAGCAAATTTCAGGACGACAAATTTACTTACGGATTGTTATCACAAATTTCGCCAAACGGAAGATATGTGGTGAGTACGCTCGAAGATTGCGAGATTTTCGCCGACCGGAAAGACTTGGAATATTCGCAGTTGTTTTTCCCTTTTAAAGGGATTTTAGTGGTTTACGATCGCGAAAAAAAAACATATACCGAATTGGAAGGAGCAAACGATACCACGTTTGTACACAGCAATCCGATATGGACGCCCGACGGTAAAAACATATATTTCACAAAAGCACCAGCCAAACACTTTCAGGAAAGCGGGATTCATCATGGTTCGGTACCAAAACCCGAAGACAATGATCACTACCAGATTTTTGAAAAGAAATACATGAATCGCGATTCGCTGATGAAATAC
>JBNKOT010000081.1:0-2084 GCA_050294855.1 Draconibacterium sp.
TTTTAATACTAGCCAGGTATTCAGAAAACAGAGTTTTTTACTGTACCATACAAAACCACTTAGATAAATGATAGTTGTTACAGGAGCAGCCGGATTCATCGGCAGTTATTTGGTAGGAAAACTCAATAAAGCAGGTTACGAAGATCTGATTTTAGTTGATAAGTTCGACGACCCTTGGAAAGATCTAAATCTTTTAAAAAAGAAGTATAAAAAATTTATCGATCGTGATAACTTTTTTCAGTGGTTAATCAAAAACACCAGCGAAGTAGATTTTATATTTCATTTGGGTGCCCGAACCGATACGGTGGGGCAGGAACCCGATTTATATCAGCAGCTGAACCTGATTTATACACAACGTCTTTGGAACATCTGTTCCGAAATTCAGGTTCCCTTTTTATACGCATCGTCGGCAGCAACATACGGAAATGCTGAAGACGGATTTTCCGACTCGCACCGGAATATTCAAAACCTGAGACCACTCAATTTGTACGGCTGGTCGAAACACGATTTTGATGTTTGGGCTTTAAAACAAGTTCGCACTCCTCCGTTTTGGGCAGGTTTGAAATTTTTTAATGTTTACGGACCAAACGAATATCATAAAGGAAGAATGTCGTCGGTAGTTTTGCATGCTTATAAAACCATAAAAGAAACCGGGAAAATGGAACTGTTTCGTTCACATCATTCCGATTATAAAGACGGTGAACAAAGTCGCGATTTTATTTTTGTTGAAGACATTGCCGATGTGATGATGTATTTTATGGAAAATCAGAACAACACCGGAATTTATAATGTAGGAACAGGAAAAGCGCGTTCGTTTCTCGATTTAACAAAATCGGTTTTTAATAGCATGAAACTGTCTCCTGAAATTTCTTTTATCGATACGCCGGTTGACTTGCGGGGAAGGTATCAGTATTTTACAGAAGCCGAAATCCAAAAGCTGCGCGATATTGGTTACACGAAAACGTTTACCGAACTCGAAGAAGGAGTCGACGAATATGTAAGCAAATATTTGATGGCTGAGGCTTGTTACTAATTTTTATCCAAAAACACGACTGTTCGAACTAATGATGCGGTCGATGAACAGCAGAACCGACGAAGCCAGTAATATTCCTGCAATTCCCAACGGAGCCGATCCAATTTTTTGAAACAGCGATTGATAACCCGTCGAAACCTCTTTGTTTAATTCGGGTAACAAGTTGCCAATTTGACTATCTGGCTGAATTCCCGAATTCGTAACAATAAATGTAGTAAGTATCAACACAATAAATAAAATCAGAATAATCCAAAATCCCTTGCCCAGAATTTTTTGCGATTTTATTTTTTCAAGAACGTAATTTTCCTCAAAAATTCTTTTCATTACCTGTCCCGAAAAATCGGAATTTGGCGATTCCAGTTTCATTTCGTGAAGTAATGCGTGTAATTTTATGTCTTCTAATTCGTTCATAATAATGTGTATAATTCTTCTTTCATCATTTCTTTTAAAATAGTGTAGAGCTTTTTTCTGGCTCTAAAAAGTTTCACTTTTGTATTGCTCTCGGTAAGATTCCAGACTTTACTGATATCTTCAACCGATTGATCTTTAAAATAATACAGCAATACCAAGGTGTATTCTTCTTCAGGAAGTTTATCCATTGCATTTTTAATGCACTCGGCCCGGTGTTCTGCCGGAATTCCATCGAGATTAATTTCTTCTGTTTCATCTTTTATTTCAATGTCGCTGGTCGAAACAAAATGATGTTTTTTCTTTCTGACCTCCGAAATACAAGTATTGTAGGTAATTCGGTACAGCCAGGTAGAAAATTTTGCGCTGCCTTTAAAAGTATGTAGCGATTTGAAGGCTTTGATAAAACTTTCCTGCGCCATTTCCTCTGCGTCTTCACGATTTCTAAGAACTTTTAATGCGATGGAAAAAACGATATCCTGATATCTTTCAACAATGTACGAGAAGTAATTGGTTTGACCCTTCTTTACTTTTTCGATATAAAAGATATCTTCTTTTTTTTCCATCTGTTGCTTTGACGCGAAAGCTGATTTGAGGTTACAAGTTAATACGAAAAAATATTTTTTCAAAAAATGTGTAACCG
>JBNKOT010000082.1:0-2173 GCA_050294855.1 Draconibacterium sp.
TTGGTTTTACGATTAATAACAAAGGTAAAGTCACCGACATCAAGATTGTGGAAAAAGATAACGACGGAGCTGCAAAAGGCGCTATTGTTATTGTTAATGGAATGGAAGACTGGACTCCCGGGAAACAACGCGGAAAACCAGTTTCAGTAAAATATAAGCTTCCGATAGAATTTAAATAACAGAAAAATATTTGCTTCACTTTCTCACCCGATGACTTTTCGTCACCGGGTGAAATTTTTATAAACATCTGATTCCGGATCGCGCAAATCATTTAAGTGGCGATTGGAAATCGCAGACCAAATACATTCTCAATTTATTGGGAGTTTCATTCCACATCATCTTAAAAAAGCTTACTTCTTTCATGTCATTTTGGTAAATTGAGACCCAAATTCTAAACAAAAAACCTTTTGTTATAATCGAAAAAAGAAGAGAAGGATCCGGAAAGTTAAAAAAACAAAAGGCTGCCCTACTGACAGCCTTTTTAACCTAAACCAACTAAACCTAAAAACCACAAACTTACCAGAACGGTAAGTCCGAGATTAATCTTAAATATCTTGACAATCCTTAGAAGGACTGATAATTTTAAGTCTTTTAGAATGTTATTGTGAGTGCAAAGATATATTTTTTTTGTGTCTAACATTAGATTTTTAATAAAGTTTATGGTCTTTAATAATGATTTAAAACCATTTTTAATTTGATATTCGTAAGTGCCATAAAAACAGCTGGTTGAGTGTTTTTCGAAAACCAATACCTTTTTAATTTATTTAAGAATTGTAAGGGTACATTTATAAAACTTTTTTAGCTTCTTCCAGCACTTTCTGAACCGAGCCATGCAACAACAATAATCTTTTTGCTTTTGATTCCGGATAGTGCAACTCATCCATAATCATTTTGCATCCGCGTTGTACCAATTTTTCGTTGGTCAATTGCATGTTTACCATTTTATTCCCTTTCACTCTACCAAGCTGAATCATCAGGGTAGTAGTGATCATATTTAAAATAAGTTTTTGCGCTGTTCCCGATTTCATGCGGGTGCTGCCGGTAACAAACTCAGGTCCGACAATGGCTTCGATGGCAACATCCACGTTTTTTGCCAGTTCCGAATCGGGATTATTAACAATGCATCCGGTTAATATTCCGTTTTTTCTTGCATTTTTTACTGCTCCAATAACGTAAGGAGTTCTTCCCGAAGCAGCAATTCCAACAACGGTATCGAGTTTATTGATATTGAATTTTTGCAAATCTTCCCACGACAATTCTTCTTTGTCTTCGGCAGATTCCACTGCTTTACGAATGGCCTGGTCTCCACCGGCAATTAACCCGATAACCAAACCGTGTCCAACGCCATAAGTTGGCGGAATTTCCGATGCATCCAAAATTCCAAGTCGCCCGCTGGTTCCGGCACCGACATAAAACAATCGTCCACCTTTTTTTACACGGGGCACGATTTCTGTTACCAGTTTTTCGATTTGAGGAATTACCTTTTCCACCGCTGGCAATACTTTTTTATCCTCGTTGTGAATGCCGCTCAACAATTCGGCAACACTCATGTTTTCTAAATTATCGTAGTTCGAATTCGATTCGGTAATACTCATACTTTGTGATATTTATTGAGATGAAAACGGGCAAGTTCGTCTAAAGGGTTTTGAAGAATTGTACCTGTTTTTAAGTGGTTTTTGTCCAATACATTTTTTAATTCTTGCTGAAAATGGAAAGCCACCGATCCAACAAAATTTATGTTGATCTGATCAGAAAAGGTGTATTGTTTTACATTTCGATTTATAAAAGCTTCAAAAGAATTTTCGACCAATTGTTGGCAATAAATTTCGTTATTGTTATTGGCCAGAAAAGGAACAAACTGCGCTAAGAATTTGTTTGGTTTTTCTTTTTTGTAAACACTTTCCATCAGTTCGGCATAACTGTATTGAAACTGTTTGTTGAATTCATTTGCAAGTTTTTCAGGCATCATTCCTTTTAAATAATCACCAATCAATTGCCGGCCCAAAATAGCACCACTTCCTTCGTCGCCCAAAATAAATCCAAGTGGCGAAACGTGTTCAATAATTTTTTCTCCGTCGAATAAACACGAATTCGAACCTGTTCCAAGAATACATGCAATTCCTTTTTCGTGTCCGCAGGTTGCCCGCGCTGCTGCGAGTAAGTCGCTTTCCAC
>JBNKOT010000083.1:0-1807 GCA_050294855.1 Draconibacterium sp.
GTAAGTGGGTATACAAACTGAAATCATGAGTTTCCGAAGATATCAAATTTGAATGGCAAATCCATTCTGTGTCAACTTTTATACAACCTTCCTGCGCAAACACACAAATAACGCTCTGACAATGAGATTATTTTATTCAAACTCGGTTTTTAAAACAACACTCAATTTAACAAATAAAGAATCACGGTTTATTGCTTGTTCTATTTCGTTCACAAAATGTATTTTTGCCCCTCAAATTTAAGAAAGTAGACATATGGCTTTAAAATGTGGTATTGTTGGATTGCCCAATGTTGGTAAATCAACACTTTTTAATTGCTTGTCGAGTGCAAAAGCTCAATCAGCAAATTTTCCGTTTTGTACAATCGAACCCAATGTTGGTGTTATTACGGTTCCCGACGAACGTTTGGCAAAACTGGAAGAATTGGTTAATCCACAACGTGTGTTACCCACAACAGTAGAAATTGTTGACATTGCCGGTTTGGTAAAGGGAGCAAGCAAAGGAGAAGGTTTGGGGAATAAATTTTTGGGGAACATTCGCGAAACCGATGCAATTATTCATGTTTTACGTTGTTTCGAAAACGAAAACATTACGCACGTAGATACCACCATCGATCCGGTACGCGACAAAGAAACAATTGATATTGAACTTCAGCTTAAAGATTTGGAAACAGTTGAGAGCCGAATTGCAAAAGTTGAAAAACAAGCCAGAACAGGTGGCGATCCCGAAGCAAAAAGACTGTTTAAAATTCTGTCGGAGTACAAAGAAGCATTATTGAAAGGAAAATCGGCCAGAACAGTAAAAGTAGATGAGGGCAATAAAAAAATTGCAAACGGGCTGCAACTTTTAACCAATAAACCCATTCTGTACATTTGTAATGTCGACGAGTCGTCGGTCATCGATGGAAATAAATATGTTGAGGCGGTAAAAGAAGCAATAAAAGACGAAGATGCTGAAATGCTGATGATTGCTGCTGCGACCGAAGCCGATATTGCCGAACTCGACGATTACGAAGAGCGTCAAATGTTTTTGGAGGATTTGGGACTAAAAGAATCGGGCGTTAATAAATTGATTAAAACTGCGTACCGATTGCTTCATTTAGAAACCTATTTTACTGCCGGAGTGAAAGAAGTGCGCGCCTGGACGTATCCAAAAGGATGTAAAGCACCGCAAGCAGCCGGAGTAATTCATACCGATTTCGAAAAAGGTTTTATTCGTGCCGAAGTAATAAAATACAACGATTTTGTTTCACTTGGATCGGAGCAGGCTTGTAAAGAAGCCGGTAAAATGGCGGTCGAAGGAAAAGAATATGTGGTGCAGGATGGCGATATTATGCATTTCAGGTTTAATGTTTAGAGAGGAGAAAGTTAAAAGTTCAAAGTAAAAAGTTGATAGAGGTTATACCTATTTGATTTTAACTTGCCACATAAACTACATTTTAAAAGGCTAATCGCTATGCGAGTTGTTGAAAAGTTTAAGAAAGTTCATTAATTGAAAGAATCTGGATTTGTTAACTATGCGCTAGAAACTAAGCAAAAAAAGGGTTAGAAATTAAATTTCCAACCCTTTTTTTGTTACCATAAAAGATTAACGTTGTGGTTGCACATCGCTCAGATCTTTCACAATTCCGTTTTTATCCACTTTAATTTGAACGTCTTTTGCAACTTCCAAAACAACTGTAGTTTCTTTAATTTCGGTGATTTTTCCGTAGATACCTCCGGTGGTTACCACTTTATCGCCTTTTGCCAAACCTTCGCGAAATTTGCGTGTTTCTTTTTGGCGTTTCATTTGTGGACGGATCATAAAAAA
>JBNKOT010000084.1:0-2967 GCA_050294855.1 Draconibacterium sp.
TCTGCAATCCCAAACCTTGTCTTCAAATACATCGGCCAAAGCAACCAACTCCAGATCGTTACCGGCAGCTAGGAAATTTAAGGCAGCACCAGTTCCCCTGTTCCCACAGCCAACCAAACCGGCACGAAGTTTTTTACCATCAGGCGCTTTATCTAGCAAGGGAGGAAATTCGTAATCAACTGTTTTTGTGTTCGAACTGCACGAGCTCAAAGCATTTATTCCGATAACTCCAGCTGCTCCCAGCAAGGCCGACTTCTCAAGAAAATTTCTTCGCGAAAGTTGATTTTTATTCATAATACCTTAATTATTTTTATTTTCCGTTTTAAAATCTTTGGCGTCGTATTCGCAGACCACCCTGAATCCAACACTTTTTACATCG
Source organism: Draconibacterium sp. (assembly GCA_050294855.1). Classification (GTDB taxonomy): domain Bacteria; phylum Bacteroidota; class Bacteroidia; order Bacteroidales; family Prolixibacteraceae; genus Draconibacterium. The sequence continues at coordinate 380 of JBNKOT010000084.1, forward strand.
GAGTACCACCAAATACTTTTTGGAATTTGCGGATCTGTAACCAACCATGCTTTGGTTTTGGTAAAATCGCGCCGGCCAGCTCGTAAATCTTTTGCTGAATTTTTAAACGAACCACCCCGCACCACATGTTCCTCTCCGGTTCTCGGGCCTCGAGGATTTCTAACAACTCCTTTCGGATATTTTGCATAAACCTGCGGATCGTAATAATCGAGACAAAATTCGGCAACGTTTCCCAACATGTTCTTTAATCCAAAAGGGTTGGCAGCAACTCTATCGGGCGTTTGTGTTTTATTCGGACTGTTTTCGTGATAGATTGCGTACGTATTTATTACTGCGGTGTCGGCGCCAAATATTTTATTCCAAAATCCGTCGGCTTCAAAATCTTTTGGAGAACCGGCGAAAAAGTAAGGAGTATTTGTTCCTCCACGTGCTGCGTATTCCCATTCAGCTTCTGTTGGCAAACGATATTTTCTTCCGGTAACTTGCGTCAACCAACGACAATACGTCTCTGCGGCAAGATGACTCATTGTTATTGCCGGGCGAGTTCCTTTTCCCCATCCCTGATCCGGAGCGCCCCATGGCGGAGTTGCGCCCGAAATACCATCTGTTTCTTCATCCCCTTCTACAGCTTCTTTTCTTCCCTGCGAACCTGTTGCACTAAAAAATGCCAGGTATTCGTTCCAACTCACTTCAATTTCTGCTATCCAAAAACTATCCACTGCAACTTCCCGAACCGGACCTTCATCAATTTGTCGGTAAGGTTCTTTTAATTCAGTTCCCATTTTGAACTGCCCTCCAGGAATTGCACGCATATTAAAAGATACTGAAGTTCCCGGAATTCTTTCTTCAAAATTACTGAAACCCGAAACCACTGTCGGTTCTGTAAAAATCTCTTTAGATCCCGATGTAATTTCCTCAACTGTTAAACCAACTTCGCCCCGATAATGCCCAACATTATGATGACACTGCAAACACGAAGTATTTTCAGGATTGCGTAAATACTTTAAATGAGATTCTGCTCCCAGCGCATTTAATGTTGTTGGAAACATATTGGTGTGGCATTTTTTGCAACCATCTTCGTATACGAATCTGGCGGCCGCTTCTTTCGAACGCTTTTCAGACCAATCAATTTTTTCTGTATCCAAAGTAAGATATGCATACAAATCGTGAAAGCCATGATAAGCTTTTCGGCTGAGAAAACGAACCTGTTTTTCTTCTGGTGGAAGGTGACAATCGACACATTTTACCGAAACACCACTCGAGGTATTGTTGTGAATTGATAATTTCCAGGCTGCTTCGGCATGTGGATGAACATGACACGAGTTACAAAATTCGTTGGTAGATGTATATTGAATGGTTTTATTAAACAGTGCCAAAAACAAAATTGCAGATAATCCTCCTGCAATAAACAACAAATAGTGTTTTCGTTTGATCGTCTTATCAGTCATCCTCAAGTTAATTTTCAACAATAATAATAGGATGCGCTTAGTTCTTTATTAATCGAAACAACATCAAGCATTTAATTAACCATTAATTTTATATTAACAAAAATCTTATCTATCTAATTTCCTGCTCTTTACAATTTATATTAAAATTGCAAAAAAATTGTATTCTCAGTTTAAAAGACTATTTTTGACATTAAAATAATAACAAATTAATGGTTTAATTTTTATCGTTCGAAATTAAAAATGCACCGCTTTAATCTTAAATATTTTCTTGTAATATTGGTTCTGATATTTTTCTATCAGAATAAGAATGCGCGTGCCAACGAATTTTCGAATCAAACTTTTCTTATTGCAGGCGGCAATAACATAAGCATTTACAACGCACAATTGTGGAATTTTTTACGATTCGGCACAAATTCAGGTGTTGAACTAAATGTGTCAGAAATCAATAAACGTATTTTTCTTACCAGCACGAATCAGGAAATTATTCCCTTTTTACATAAAATAGAAGAATTAACAGAAACTGATGAAACGAAAATCATTCCACTCTTTATTCATTTTAAAGGAAAGATTTCGGTACTGGATTCGGTTATTCAGGAATCGTCAACCGCCTCAAAAATATTTTTTCTACCACAAGGCGAAACCTGGCCAACTCTGGAATATTTGATTCAGTCGAACAGAAGAATTATACTTTTTATCGATGGAGATTTTGAAAATGAAAGTAGGATTTTACATCGGATCGACAATTATGTTTTGAGCATTTCGGCGAGTGAAACCACTGAAACCATTGAAAACCAAAGAACCATTTCTGAAGTCAACCGCGAATTGCTTCTAGTCAAAGATTTCGACAAACTTCCTACCACTTCATCCAGAAGAATAAACAGAAATTTGATTCCTGATTTCATCAATTATTTGCTCGAAAACTGGACAAAATATGGCAAGCGCCCGAACTTTATTTTTACTGGCAACAACTATTCCAACTTCGATTTTATTATTTCCCAACTCAACTCCTTCACCTTTATCAACGGAACGGTAAAAGTTTCGGGCAAAACATTGGAAAAAGTTTATTGGAGAAATCCGAATGTATCGACCACCAGTGGTAAATTCAGTTTTCCTTTTAGAGGTGGTGAAGAATTAATGTTG
>JBNKOT010000085.1:0-7257 GCA_050294855.1 Draconibacterium sp.
CCGATTTTTGCTCGTCCTAAAAAACCGAAAGAACCTGCACACATTGTTGCCATTCGCGAACTCGACAGGATAAAATCCGAAAAAATCTGGCAGCAGGGAAAATCGAAACAGTATTACAGCGAATTAACCGAAGCACTGCGGGTTTATATCGAAGACCGTTTCGAAATTCCGGCAATGGAGCAAACTTCGGACGAAACCATCGAAAGTTTCCGAATCAATAAAAATTTGCTGAGCGACAAATTATTTACCAACCTCAGCCAAACGCTAAAACTGGCCGATTTGGTAAAATTTGCCAAATACAATCCGCTACCCGACGACGGAAGTTTGTCGTTATCTAATGCTTACGATTTTGTGAACACAACAAAAATAGAGGAAGTTAAAAAGGAGGAAGACGACAATGCCCCGGGTAAAGACGAGAAAGAAAAGAAAGAGAGTGATAACATGGAAGTTGATAAAAACTAAAGCGAATGTTTGAAGGATTAACATTTAAAAACCCTGAATTATTTTACCTGCTGCTGGTTATATTACCAATGGCAGCCTGGTATATTTTCAGGCAAAAAAGAAATACTGCGAGCATCCGGATTTCAACAACTGCTTCGGTATTTAAAGCGCCAAAAACAATACGCCACTATTTGCGTCATTCAGTATTTTTGAGTCAGATTATTGCACTTGCTTTTTTTGTTGTTGTTTTGGCACGTCCACAGTCGTCCGACAATTTCGAAAATGTAACCACAGAAGGAATCGACATTGTAATTGCACTCGATATTTCGACAAGTATGTTGGCGCGCGATTTTCAGCCCGACCGTTTGGAAGCCGCAAAAAATGTGGCCATGGAATTTATTTCAGGACGCGAATACGACAGAATGGGTTTGGTGGTTTTTGCCGGCGAAGCATTTACACAATGTCCGCTTACTACCGACCGGGCAGTGCTTTTAAATCTGTTTAAAGACATTGAAGCCGGAATGATCGAAGACGGAACAGCAATTGGAAACGGATTGGCAACCGCAACTGCACGTTTAAAAGACAGCGAAGCTGTGAGCCGCGTGGTGATCCTTTTAACCGATGGCGAAAACAACCGTGGCGAAGTGGCTCCGGTTACTGCCGCAGAAATTGCAAAAACCTTTGGGATTCGGGTGTATACCGTTGGCGTCGGTTCTACCGGAACTGCCCCCTACCCGGTACAAACACAATTTGGTGTGCAACTCCGCGACATGGAAGTAAAAATCGATGAAGAAACTTTACAGGAAATATCGACGATTACCGATGGAAAATATTTCAGAGCAACGAGTAATTCGAAACTCGAAGAAATTTATAAAGAAATTGATGCTCTTGAAAAATCGAAAATCGATGTTCACGAATTCAGCCGTAAATCGGAAGAATTTTTACCCTTCGCTTTGTTGGGAGCACTGTTTTTGATTCTTAGTTTATTTATGCGGGTAACAATTTTTAGAAGTATCCCATAAAAAAAGATTATATGGAAATGTTCAGATTTGGAAATATCGAATTTTTGTGGGGATTAATTATCATTCCTATGCTGACCTTCTTTTTTGTTTGGTCGAGAATTGCCCGAAAAAGGGCGCTTCGCAAATTCGGTCGGGAAGAGATGATAAAAGAATTAATGCCTTCGTCGTCGGGAAACCGGCCAAGGATTAAATTTTTTATTTTAATGCTGGCACTGGCGTTTTTTATTGTTGGAATCGCCCGCCCACAGTTTGGTTCAAAACTAAAAAAAGTAAAACGCGAGGGTGTTGAATTGGTCATTGCGCTCGACGTTTCGAACAGTATGATGGCAGAAGACATTCAGCCCAACCGTTTGGAACGGGCAAAGCGTGCAATTTCGCGTTTGGTCGATCGTTTAAAAGACGATAAAATTGGATTGATTGTTTTTGCCGGCGATGCTTACACGCAGTTGCCCATTACCAGCGACTACAATTCGGCTAAACTTTTTTTGAATGCCGTAAACACTCAAATTGTCCCCAAACAGGGAACGGCAATTGGTGCTGCCATCGAATTGGCCACCCGCTCGTTTACACCAAACGGACAATCGAATAAAGCCATTATTGTGATTACCGATGGAGAAAACCACGAAGACGATGCAAAAAAGGCGGCAGAAACAGCTTTTGAGGAAGGAATAATTGTACACACCATTGGAATGGGTTTACCTTCGGGCTCGCCGATACCGGTGTTGCGCGGTGGACAAACCGATTATTTAAAAGACCGCGACGGCAATGTGGTGGTTACCAAACTCAACAAACAGATGTTGGAGCAAATTGCTGCTGCCGGCGGTGGAATTTATGTTCGAGCAAACAATGCACAAGTGGGTTTAAACTCGCTTTTCGATGAAATCAACAAGATGGAAAAACAGGAAATGGATGCACGAACTTATTCGGAGTACGACGACCAGTTTCAGTACTTTTTTGCCATTGGTTTGTTGCTTCTACTTTTTGAATTTATGATTCTGGAACGGAAAAACAAATATTTAAAAAATGTAAAACTTTTTGGGAAGTAGAAGAGAGTGGGAAGTTTCGAGAGCTGAAAAATATTTTAAAATGATGAGACAAAATAAAAATCACTTGAAAAAAATTGAAAGGACAAAGTTCTTTTTCAATCTTGATTTTTGATTCTAAATATTATGCAGATGAAACACATAACAATAATATCACTTTTAATTCTTCTGTCGGTTACTGTTTTTGGGCAGAACGAAAGAAAATTTATACGAAACGGCAATAAGCTTTTTCTGGAAGCGGCAAACGACACCACAAAAATCGACACGGTAAAATACAGCAATGCTGAAACCGAATACCGGAAGGCGCTGAATGAAAAACCTGCCGATATGCAGTGGAATTATAATCTGGCCGATGCCATGTACAAACAACAACGATTTGAGGAAGCTGCCGGAAAATTTGAGGAATTAGGCGAAAAAATGGAGACTCCCATCGACAAAGCGCGAGCGTATCACAACCTGGGAAACAGTCAGTTGATGCAGCAAAAACTCGACGAAAGTATAGAAGCTTACAAAAAAGCACTTCGCCAAAATCCTTCCGATCTCGAAACCAAATACAATCTGGCTTTTGCTCAGCAAATGAAAAAGAAACAGGAAGAACAGCAAAAAAATCAGGATCAGAACAAAGATCAAAACAAAGACCAAAATAAGGATCAGGACAAAAAGGACGATCAAAACAAAGACGAGAAACAAGACAAGGACAAACAGGATCAGAACAAAGACCAGCAAGATCAGAAGGATCAGAATGAACAAAATAAAGATCAACAGAAACAAGACCAGCAGCAGCAAAAACAGCAGCCTCAGCAGAATAAAATTTCGAAACAAGATGCAGAACAGTTGTTGCAGGCTTTACAAAACGACGAACGCGACATTCAGGATAAAGTTAAAAAAGCAAAAGCTGCAAAAGCAAAACGAACGAAAACAGAAAAAGAATGGTAATAAATGCCCAATTATTATTGCTTCTAAATAAATTAAAGATAAACTTTGGACTAACGACTTTGGACTAACGACTTTTTAGAATATTTTTGCAGATTTATATAAAATGATTAGAACATTAATACTATACACTTTATTACTTTTTACGGCTATTACAGCAGGGGCCGAGCAAACGCGGTTTATAATGAGCACGCCCAATGCTGTTGAAATGGGGCAGCAATTCAGATTAAGTTTTACGCTGAACGAAAGAGGAAATAATTTAAAACTTCCGCCCGGATTAAGCGATAATTTTGACATTTTGATGGGTCCAAGTACCGGACAATCAACAAGTATCAGTACAATAAATGGCAAAACTACTCAAGAAATCAGTTTTTCATACACTTATATTTTACGTGCTAAAAAAGAAGGAAGCTTCGAAATAAGGCCTGCTTCAATCGAAGTTAACGGAAAAGTATTTGAATCGAATTCGCTTAAAATCCAGGTGGTAAAACCACAATCGCGGCCGGTACAAACGCAAAATGGCATCGATCAATCGCAGTCAGGTTCACAAAATATCGACCTTGGAAAAGATAATCTTTTTGTACGCGTTGCTCTGAGTAAAAGTAATGTTTACCGGGGAGAACAGATTATTGCCACCGTAAAATTGTATGTCAATCCAAACATCCCTATTTCGGGTTTCGATGAAGTAAACCTGCCAACTTACGAAGGTTTTTACACACAGGACATCGAAATTCCGCAGCAAATAAATTTTTCGCGCGAAGTGTACAACGATAAAATTTACCAGGTTGGAGTTTTAAAAAAAACGATCTTGTTTCCACAACAAAACGGTATACTTACGATCGAACCTTTTAGCATGGCATTACTCGTTCAGCAGCAAGTAAAACCACGTAGTTTTTTCGACGATTTTTTTAGCTCGGCAAGAACAGTAAAAGCCCGCATGACGAGTGCTCCGGTTACGGTAAACGTAAAAGATTTGCCACCTGCACCGGCCAATTTTATGAGCGGTGTTGGAAATTTCGAGCTTACTTCTGGTATCAGCAGCGAAAACGTTACCACCAACGACGCAGTAACTTTAACGGTTAAAATAAACGGATCCGGAAATATTCGTTTGATAAAAACTCCAAAGCTTGAACTACCGGCCGACTTCGAAGTTTACGATCCGCGCGCAACCGATAATGTTAAAACAGGTGACAAGGGCGCAACCGGTTCAAAAACCATAGAATATTTATTTCAACCACGTTTTGAAGGCGATTATAAAATCCCTGCAATAAAGTTTGTTTATTTCGATCCGGCCTCCGCAAAATACATTACAAAATCGACTAAAGAATACAATCTTCACGTAACCAAAGGAACTGAAGAGCAATCGACTACAGTAATCAGTTCGATCCGAAAAGAAGATGTTCAGTTTATCGGACAAGACATTCGTTTTATCAAACAAGGAAAACCTTTGTTAAAAATTAAAGGTCACACTTTTTACGGATCAACTGCCTTTTACCTGATCTACCTGCTTAGTACACTTTTATTTGTTGTGCTGTTTATTGTGTATCGTAAAAAAGCAAAAGAGAACGCCAATCTTGCGCTGGTGCGTAACAAAAAAGCAAACAGTGTAGCCCGTAAACGTTTAAAAGCCGCTTCCGGTTTTATGAAACAAAATAACAATGAGGCATTCCACGAGGAAATATTAAAAGCATTCCAGGGCTATTTAAGCGACAAACTGGGGATTCCGGTGGCAGATTTAAACCGCGAATCGGCAGTGGCCAGGTTACAGGCCCGAAATGTAGAAGAAGCAGTAATCAGCGATTACAATGAAGTAGTTGATCAGTGCGAATTTGCAAGATACGCTCCTGCCGAAGGATCGCAAGCACGGCACGAATTATACAAAAAAGCAGAAGCCACAATGAGTCGTTTTGAAAAACAAATAAAAAGATAGCTGGCAATAACAGGTGCAAAAACAAAAATAAAAACGCAACCCTTAAAGGGCAAAATAGTTATACTCCCGGGTTTCTACCCGGTGATAAAAACAACAAAACAAAATGGTGCATTCCGTATCGTTCGAAAATAAAAACCGATACAAACACCACCAAGTAAAAGTTGATTAGAATGAAAAAGACAGTTTTACTTATATTATTTCTTGCTCCGCTTTTTCTTGTAGCACAAGAAGAAAACGCCCAACTTTGGGAAAAAGCAAACACTTATTATACCTCCGAAGAATACGAGCAGGCACTAAACATTTACCAACAAATAATAGATTCAGGCGAAGAATCGGCCAAACTCTATTTTAACCTTGGAAATGCGTATTACAAAACCGGCGATGTAAACAATGCCATTTTAAATTTCGAACGCGCCAAATTATTGGCTCCGCACGACGCCGACATTCAGTTTAATTTAAACATTGCCAATCAGTTTGTAGTCACAAAAATCGAAGAACTGCCTCAGCCTTTTTTCTTGCGCTGGAGAACCTCGGTTACCAATAAATATCCAACCGACACCTGGTCGGGCATCAGTATCGGTACATTTCTTTTGTTCCTGATTTTACTCGGATTTTTTATTTTTAGCAAGCGGTCGACAATAAAAAGAATCGCATTTTGGTTGGGCATTTTTGCCGTTGTACTTTCGGGTTTTACCTTTTCCTTTGCACGGCAACAAAAACTGGCGATCAAAAACAGAAACGAAGCCATTGTTTTTTGTCCGCGGGTAACCGTAAAAAGTTCACCTTCTGAAACCGGAACCGACCTGTTTTTAATTTACGAAGGGCTAAAAATTCAAGTCACCGATAGTTTAAATACCTGGAAAGAAATAAAACTCGCCGATGGAAACGAAGGCTGGTTGCCCGATTCGTGTATTGTAAGGATTTAAAATCATACAAAATACTTTTGAAGGATGACATCTTTTTTTGAAATTTCTCAGAACGATGTCATCCTTTTTTTTTTTACAAATTAAGGTTACAATAATGTTGTGAGGCAGTTTTTATCATGTACCTTTATTCTTTCGGAAAATGAAGTATTATGGGAAATGATTTAAAACTGGCTGTATTAATCGACGGAGACAATATTCCATCGGCGTATGTAAAAGAGATGATGGAAGAAATTGCAAAATACGGCAATCCAACCATCAAACGTATTTATGGCGACTGGACCAAACCAACGCTTGCCAAATGGAAAAAACTGTTGCTCGAAAATGCAATCACTCCAATTCAACAATACGGTTATACTGCCGGAAAAAATGCAACCGACTCGGCAATGATCATCGATGCAATGGACATTTTATACAGCGAAAAAGTAAATGGATTTTGTCTGGTTTCGAGCGACAGCGATTTTACCCGACTGGCAACCCGATTACGCGAAGCCGGAATGAATGTTATTGGAATTGGAGAGAAGAAAACTCCCGAGCCATTTATTGTGGCCTGCGATCGTTTTATTTACATCGAAATACTTCGGAACCGCTCCAAAGAAAATGAAAATACGGTTACTCCAAATCCTTCCGAGAAAAAAACGGAAGTTGACCTGATCACTCCAAAAGTTATTAAATTAATTTCAACCACCATTTCTGATTTAGCCGACGACGATGGCTGGGCTTTTTTAGGTGATGTAGGAAGTTTGCTGCAAAAAAAACAACCCAATTTCGATTCCCGGAATTATGGTTTCGAAAAACTTACACCGCTCATCAAATCAATCGGGAAATACGAAATCGATCAACGCGACAGTTATCGTGGTAAATTCAAATTAATTTATGTTCGGAACAAAAAAAAATAAAATAATTTTCTTGTTATTTACTCCACAAAAATTTTAGTTTTAAAAAAGTAGACCTAATTGCTTAGA
>JBNKOT010000086.1:0-6410 GCA_050294855.1 Draconibacterium sp.
TTTATTAATCCAAAGTTTGCACCCACTTTAATTATCGGCCGGTGGATTGTTCGCAATCAAACACCGGAATATGTCGGTGCACGACAAAAAAAGTTTGCCTGGAAAATCGGGATTGCTCTGGCAAGTACGATGATGGTACTGATTGTTATCGTCAATTCTTATAGTCCGATTACCGGTTTGATCTGCTTTGTTTGTTTAATTTTTTTATTTTTCGAATCGGTGTTTGGAATTTGCCTGGGGTGCAAAACGTACCCCTGGTTTTTTAAAGACAAAGTTCAATATTGCCCGGGAGAAGTGTGCGACATTAAAGATCGGCACGAGATTCAGAAAAGTTCGTGGGGACAGTTTTTAATTGTTGTGGCTTTTGTGGCGTTTATTGTTTTGACAGTTGTTTTGTTTAACGATTATTTTAGTCAACCGCCTTTCGATTTATTTGGATTGGAAAATGCTGCACATTAATATTAAAAGTGAAATGACAGGACCAGATAAAGACATCAGGTTTCCAATTGAAAACATCGATCGACTTTGTTTTCTGAAAAATATCGTCAAAAATCCAAATATAATTGTAGGCGAATATACGTATTACGATGATTTTGAAAACGTTGAAAACTTTGAGAAAAATGTAAAGTATCATTTCGACTTTGTTGGTGACAAACTAATCATCGGTAAATTTTGTATGATCGCTTCCGACGTTAAATTTATTATGAACGGCGGCAACCATCTAACAAAGGCAATTACAAGTTATCCGTTTGCAATTTTTGGGAAAGGCTGGGAGAATGCGATGGATGGTAAAGAATATCCAAATAAAGGAGATATAAATATTGGAAATGATGTTTGGATTGGATTTAACGCAACAATTATGGCGGGAGTAACAGTTGGCGACGGGGCAATAATTGCTACAAATTCAACAGTTGTGAACGATGTTGAACCTTATTCAATTGTTGGTGGAAATCCGGCAAAAGAAATTAAAAAACGTTTTTCTGATGTTACAATTAAAAGACTTTTTAAATTGAAATGGTGGAATTGGAACATTGAAAAGATAACCCGGAATGTTCAGCATTTAAGCGGAAATGATATTGATAAACTGGAATTAGAGTAATCCTTTTTCTATCAGCGATTTTTTAATTTGTTCGTGATTCTCCCAGAAATGCTTTTCGATTTTAGTGAACGTTTTTTTGAATTCAGAACGATTTTTAATGTTATCGATAAGCGGATCGTCAGGCACAAAAATTAAAGTCCAATAATGGTAATTATTTTGTTCGGCAAATAATTTCAAATAATCGATGGCTTTTTGTGTTTCGCCACGGTATGAATAATACAGCGCCAGATTAATGTTTTTGTAAATCGACTGATCGAAATCTGCGTATTCTTTAAAACGGGTGATTAATTTTTCGGCTTCCTCTGTTCTTCCATTTTCAGCAAATACTCTTGCAATTTTTGCATCCTCCGACCGAAATATATCCAGATCATACGCCTTTTTCACTTCTTCGAATGGTTGATAATAATTGTACGCACTTTTATAATCGCGCATGTAATAGCAGATTTTGCCCACTTCCTGTAAAATATCGATCCGGGTTGTGTCTTTTTTTAAAGCTGCAATTAATAGTTCTTTTGTTTGTTCGAGGTTGCGGTATTTTGCATATAAAATATAAGCTTTTACATATTCCGAATACAAATTTCCAGAATCGAATTCCAGCGATTGATTGATGTATTTTTCTGCTTCGGTAATAAAACCATTCTGAATAAAAGCATTGCTGATGTGCAGATAAATCATACTCGCAGTAAGCGAATCGTAGGCAGCAATATCGAGCCGGATTCCTTTTAGCGCATACTCGAGATACTTTTCGGTATTAGGAATATGATTGGCATAAATATCGACCAAAAAGGCCAACGCCAAGTCGTAATTTGGATTATATTCCAGTGCTTTTTCAAAATAAGTAATGGACAGTTGATATTCATCTGTACTCATGTAAAACAGACCTTTTGCAATAGTACTTTGCGGCAATTCTGAATCGTAAAACAGCGCTTTATCGGCGTAGTAATTTATTGAATCGGAATACAAATGCTCGTTTTTATCTTCATCGCGAAAATAATAGGCTATGGCAGTTGCGGCATAGGCACGGGCAAATTTGTTGTCGGCTGCAATGGCTCTGCTAAAAAAAGTAATTGCTTCTGTAAGTTTTGTTCGGTCGGGATGATTCAAATAATCGAGTCCTTTTAAAAAATAATCGTAAGCCACCGGATTTTGTGTCGGAACTTTGTTGATTCTTTCTTCTTCCTCGGGAGTAATAATTGCTTCAATTTGGCCGGCTATGTTTTTTGCCACCTCCATTTGTAAAGTAAAAATATCTTTTGCTTCGCGTGCATATTGTTCGGCCCACAAATGTTTGTCGCTTTGCCCTTCGATTAACTGAATGTGCAACAGGATTTTATCCCCGATTTTTTGTCCGCTTCCTTCCACAAAATAACTGACATTTAACTCCTTTGCAATCTGAGAAATGGTTTTATCCGAATTTCGATATTTTTCAACCGAAGTGCGGCTGATTACCCTTAAATCCTTTATTTTCTGAAGATCGTTCAGTACAGATTCCATTAATCCGTTGATGATATAAACATTTGTAGAATCGTTGCTGTCGTTTTTAAACGGTAAAACGGCAATCGATTTTTCCAGGTTTTTTGGCTGAAATGTAAAGGGTTTTAAAATAAACAAGGCGATCAACGAAACCACGATAAAAAGACTCGACGCGAGTACAATATAATTGGGTTTTTGGTGGATTTTAATTTCGTGATTAACTATTGTTTCTTCTGCATTTTTGTGGTTGCCAACTTCGCCAGGAGGATAACCGTAAAATTCGCGAAAACATTTGATAAAATACGAAGTGCTGCTAAAACCAACTTTGTACGACACCTCGGAAACGGTATAAGACTTCTCTTTTAACATTTCCATGGCATGTTTTAAACGTAACTGGCTGATGTATTGACTCGCTGATAAATTAGTTTGACTTTTAATTTTTCGAAGCAAGTTCGACCGACTCATTCCAACCTCTCTGGCCAATTCTGAAACACCAAATAATTCATTCGAAATATTGGTTTCAATTATTTCGTTAATCTGTTCTAAAAAGTCATTATTTATGGGCTGAGATTCGGGCATTTTAGCTCAAAGACAAATTGAAATTTAAATTTTGATGAAAGATACAAAATATAAAATTATCAAAAATCAAAAGACAAATTACTAATAACAAGCCCCAAATAACAAGCGACAATTTTTTAAAAAATGTACTTCGCTTTTTTGAGATTTTCTTCATCGTTTGCATCATAATTTATATCGCTGCATCATAATTTCTATTGCTTCTTCAAACTTCATATTTTTTGCTGCCTCGTTGATTGGTACTGCGTCAGCCTTTACCGCATCTTTACACTATCAAAAAATTCAAAAAAATATTTAAACAAAATATCATGAAAACACGAATCTATTTTCTCGACAATTTCAGAACCTTCCTTATTTTAATGGTAGTTGTTCTTCACTCCGGACTGGTTTACGAAGCGGTACTGGAAAGTAACTGGATCGTTATCGATCCTGTAAAAAGTAATTCAATTGGTTTAATACGGATGTATCTCGACCTGTTTGTGATGTTTTCCATCTTTTTTATTTCGGGGTATTTTGTTCGCTTTTCGGTAAAAAGTAAAAATTATGCAGACTTTATTCTATCGAAAATCAAACGAATTTTATTGCCCTGGGTAATTGCCGTATTTACATTAATTCCGGCCTATAAATTTATTTTTCTTTTTTCGAGAGGATTACCACAGGAAAACTGGTTCAGCTACTTTCATTTTTTTGAAAGACCCGGCACCGATTTAACTTTTTTTGCCAATAATCCAACGCAAAACTGGTTGTGGTTTTTACCTATATTATTCACTTTTCAAATTGTTTATTTAGGACTTTCAAAAACGAAACTGCTCTCTTTAAAAATTTCCTTAAAAACAGGTGTGATTTTAGCATTTGTTATCGGCGTAATTTCTAGTATGCTGCTTGCCACGCTGAATTTGAGAGGTTGGTATCACTCTGTATTTTTCGATTTTCAAAACGAAAGGCTGCTTATTTATTTTATGTCTTTTTTGTTGGGGGCGTTGTGTAATAAACTTAAGGTATTCGAAATGCCCAAAAACCGCAAACAATATACCATTGCAAATGTGGTGATGTCGGTTTCGATGGCTGTATTTGCTGTTGTAGCCTTAAACTTCTTTTTTAATCTTATCGATCCTTCCAGAAACTTCTTCTTTGTTTCTGAATTTTTCGACCGTATCTTTTACTACACATCTGCACTTTTGGTAATGTTTAGTTTTCTGTACGTTCTAATTTACACTTTCCGATTCAGCCTCAACAAAATAAATCCTTTATTGAGCCAGTTAAACCGTAGTTCTTACTCTGTTTATATCATTCATATTATTGTAATGGGAGTGATTGCACTTGTTCTATTAAAAGTTCAAATACCTTCGATGCTGAAATTTATTATACTTTCAATTACAACTTTTACCCTCTCAAACATGATTATTTATACGTACCAAAAAACCATTCAAAAAACTGTAAACATGAAAACAATTGCAACAACTGTAATTGTGGCCGTTATTCTTGGATCTGCTTTTTACAGCAATTCAACAAGTGCCACCAACGAAGTAAAAACAAGTATCGAAGCACCAGTGAATCAAACCGAAGTTAGTCTTCACGAATCGGTAATTACAGGTGATTTAGAAGCGGTAAAACAATACATTAAAGCCGGAAAAGATTTAAATATAAGAGAAACGCAGGGAGGTTCAACTGCTTTGATCACGGCTGCCGTTTTTGGTAAAACCGAAATTGCACTCGCATTAATCGATGCCGGCGCCGATGTAAACATCACAAACAACGATGGTTCAACTCCGCTACACACCGCCGCTTTTTTCTGCCGAACCAAAATTGTGGAAGCTTTACTGGCAAATGGTGCCGACAAAAATGTAAAAAACAATGCAGGCTCAACTGCTTTAGAATCGGTATTGGCTCCTTATTCTGAAGTTCAGGGTATTTATGAATATTTTGCAAAAGCTTACGAACCGTTAGGCTTAAAACTCGATTTCGAACAATTGAAAACAACCCGGCCTGTAATTGCTGAAATGTTGAAATAGAACAACTTCAATTGATTTAGCGATAAATTATTTAAAAGAGATTTATCTTGCACAACTCAATGTGGTAATTCATGTAGATTAGCATTAAAATTTTGAAAATGTAAATTTGTTCAGAATAAAAAATCGTCAAAAAATAAAATTATGAGAGCAATTGTACGCGAAAAATACGGTTCGGCTGAAACACTTAAACTAAAAGAAATAGAAAAGCCTGAACCAAAAGAAAACGAAGTTTTACTAAAAGTTCGTGCTGTTGCTCTAAATGCTTCGGATGTGGAAAACATGACAGGTTCGCCGTTCTATATCAGAGCCTGGGGACTTTTTAAACCAAAATTTAAAATCCTTGGATCGGATATTTCCGGAACGGTAGAAGCAATTGGAAACAAGGTGACAAAGTTTAAAATTGGTGACGCCGTTTATGGCGATGCACTTTACTCCTGGGGCGGTTTTGCTGAATTTGCCTGTGTCCCCGAAAATGTGCTACAAATCAAACCCGAAAGTTTGTCGTTCGAAATTGCAGCAACCTTGCCACAATCGGCCGTTGTTGCCTACCAGGGAGTTCGTTACAAAAATAAAATTCGACCCGGACAACATTTATTAATTAATGGTGCAGGAGGCGGTTCCGGAGCATTTGCGGTACAAATGGCTAAGTTGTTGGGTGCCGAAGTTACAGGAGTAGATAGTGCCGAAAAATTAGATTTAGTGCGGTCGTTGGGCGCCGACCACGCTATCGATTACAAAAAAGAAGATTTTACAAAAAACGGCAAACAGTACGATCTGATTCTGGATCTCGTTGCTTCACATTCCATTTTCGCTTATAAACGTGCGTTAAAACCGATGGGTGTGTATGGAATGGTGGGTGGTTTTATGAAACACATTTTTCAGGCCTTGCTAATTGGTGGTATCATTTCGAAAATTGGCAGCAAAAAAATGGGGATGGTTTTAATACAACCCAACCAGAATTTAGATGCAATCTCTGAGTTAATCGAATCTAAAAAAGTAAAATCCGTCATCGAAAAAGTTTATTCGTTGGAGGAAGTGCCGCTTGCTATGGATCATTTGGCCAAAGGATTGGTAAAAGGGAATGTGGTTATCCGGATTTAGTGCTTATGAAATTAACCTAAGTCTGCCCATATTTTATTGGTCACAAGAATAGTTAAAACTATGCACTTTAGTGCATCTCGCTTTAGCTTCTAAAAATCTTATCTTTGAGTTATGCCAAATTATCAAAGATCAAATGGGCATACATTATC
>JBNKOT010000087.1:0-4023 GCA_050294855.1 Draconibacterium sp.
GCCTCCACGAGATATTCTGGCACAGGGAACGCGGGAACAAGTGCGTGAGGAAACCCGAAAAATGGTGCACGATTTTGGCGATAACAAGCGCGTAATCTGGTCGTGTGGAGGTGGAATGCCACAAGATGTAAGCACCGAAAACATCAAGGCATTTATTGAAACGATAAATCTTGAAGTTCCAAAATTATAAATATTCGCTGTAAAATTCTTTGCGATTTGGTGCCACATTTTGACCACAAAGATCTCCGGGAAGACACAGAGCTTAAGAAAAGAAGGAGTATGAAATACAAACTATTACTAATAATAGTATTAACAGCACAAGTTCTGTTTGCACAGGAAGTAGCAAAATTCAGTCTGCAAATTGATAAAGAACGAATAGATGCTCCGGTTTTGGTTTCGCTCGACGGAATAAATTACAACACCGACAAAGGAAATCTGAATCTTTACGAGCGAACAGAAAATGGAGATAAAATTGTTGCCAGTCAGCTGGAAACAGATCACAGCGCACGACTTTGGTTTATTCTGAAAGGCATTTCAGAAAAAGGTATAAAACGGGAATTTGTTTTAAAACTTGAAACCAAAGATGTTCCGTCATCAACAAAAATTGGTATAAAAAAAGACAACAAAGATTTAAGTCTGATCGCCGGCAACAAAACAATTCTAAGTTACCGCCATGCTACAACTTTACCGCCCGATGGAATCGATCCATTGTTTCAGCGATCGGGTTATATTCATCCTGTAGAATCGCCGGGCGGCGAAGTGCTTTCACGCATTCAGGCACCCGATCATTATCATCATTATGGTATTTGGGGCCCGTGGACTTTAACACACATCGATAAACGAGAAGTAGATTTCTGGAACCTCCAAAAAGGTGAAGGAACCGTAAAATTTACCGGATTTTTAACGGAAGAACAAGGTGCTGTTTTTAGTGGTTTTAAAGCGCTGCAGCAGCACATCGACTTTGGCGCAATTGGTGAAGACCAGATCGCCATCAACGAAATTCTTGATGTCCGTGCCTGGAATGTAGATGAAAAAGTATGGATTGTTGATTATACAACAACCATTAACAGTCCGCTCGAAAATGGAATCGTGCTCGATGCGTACCGTTACGGTGGCGGAATTGGATTTCGCGCGACCGAAAAATGGCACAAAGACAATTGTACCGTGCTCACTTCTGCCAATAAAACACGATTTGATGCCGACGGAAGTTATGCCCGCTGGTGCTTAGTTGAAGGAGAATCGGATGTTGATGAAGGACGTTCAGGGATTTTATTTTTGAGTCACCCATCGAACCGAATGCACCCCGAGCCCATGCGAATCTGGCCGCTAGATTCGAACAATGGCCGTGGCGACATGTATTTCGAATTTGTTCCGATCCGGCACAACGACTGGAAACTGGAACCTAAAAAAAGTTATACACTTAAATACCGAATGATTATTTTTGATGGAGGACTCGATGCACAACAAGCGGAAATGTATTGGAATAGTTTTGCAGAAAATCCAAAAGTGAGTATGGAGTAGTAAGTACAGAGTAGTAAATAATAAGAAAAAGAAAGTTGAGTTGAGTTAAGATAAAAAACAGCAAAAAATATTTACTGAATAACAAAAGATATGAAGAAAATCACCACACTATTATTAATCATACTTGTTGGCTTTTCATATGCTGGTGCACAGAAAACAGATGTAAAAGGGAAACACATTTTAATTTACACCAAAAATGGTGAAGGATATGTGCACGAAAACATTGCATCGAGTGTAAAAGCATTGCAGGAAATTTGCAAAAAAGAAGGAATTCTTACCGATGTTTCGGACGACCCTGAAGTTTTTACTCCTGAAAATTTAAAAAAATACGATGCTTTATTTTTCGCAAACAGCAATAACGAAGGATTTGATACTGAGGTTCAAAAAAAGGCTTTCCAGGATTATTGCCGCAGTGGAAAAGGCTTTGCTGCACTTCACTCTGCCAATGCAACAGAAAGAGATTGGCCGTGGTACTGCGATCTGGTTGGTGGTAAATTTATCAGGCATGCTCCTTATCAGGAATTCGATGTGGTCGTAATCGATGCAAATCATCCATCAACCTCGTCACTACCAAAACGCTGGACTATCGAAGACGAATGTTATTATTCGTACCAGTTAAATCCCGATATTCATGTTTTGCTCGCTGCCGATATGACCACCGTGGAAGACGAAGGTAAAGCTGAATATCCCGGCGATACTTTTCGCAACAGTTTCCCACTTTGCTGGTGCCACAAATTCGAAGGTGGCAGACAATGGTACACAGCAATCGGTCATAATTCCGAATTTTATAACGATGAAATTTTCAGGGCTCACTTACGTGGTGGAATCTTATGGATTTTGGGTGTAGATTAACAAATTAAAGTAAACGAACTAAATCAAATAAAATGAAACGAACATGAATTTTTTTCATTCTAAATTCACAAACAAGAATGATTAAAATTTATGTGAGTTCCTGAATGTCTTCAAATTTTTTGAACATTCAGAAATCAAAAAATTTTAAACAGATGAAACGAAGAAACTTTTTAAAAAACACTGCTGCCACAACTGCCGGTGCGATTATTATTCCAAGCATTGTACCATCATCGGTTTTTGGAGCAAATGCACCGAGTAACAAAATAAATGTAGGCCAAATTGGGTGCGGACGAATTGCACAAACCCACGACATGCCCGGAACAATGCAACACGATGTTGCAAGAATTATTGGTGTTTCGGATTTAGACAGCAATCGAATGGCTGACGGCAAAAAACTGGTTGAAAATTTTTACAACAAAAAAACCGGAAGCAATTCTGCTGTGGATGTAAAAATGTACGCCGATTACAAAGATATGCTCGCCGATAAAAACATCGATGCGGTAATTATCAGTACACCCGACCATTGGCATTCGCAACCGGCAATTGAAGCTGCTTTGGCCGGAAAAGACATTTACCTGCAAAAACCAACATCGTTAACCATTACCGAAGGCCGTTTGCTCAGCGACATTGTTCATCGTCAGGGATCGATTCTGCAAGTTGGAACACAACAGCGCTCGTCGTCACAATTCCGTCGTGCTGCTGAACTGGTGCGAAACGGAAGAATCGGGAAAGTTCATACCGTAAAAATTGGGTTGCCGGGCGATCCGGGAGGAGAACATTTTGAGAAAATGGAAGTTCCTGCCAACCTGAATTTCGATATGTGGTTGGGTTCTACACCCGAAATAGAATACACCGAAAGATTGGTTCATCCACAAAAAGGATACGATCGACCGGGTTGGTTGCGTCACGAAAACTATGGAGCAGGAATGATAACCGGCTGGGGACAGCATCACTATGATTCGGCTGCCTGGGGAATGGATACCGAGTTTACCGGTCCAATTTCGGTGGAAGCTGTGGCACAATTCCCAAAATCGGGAAGCTGGAATGTACATGGCGATTTTATGGTAAAACAGGAATATGCAAACGGAATAACCGTTTACACCAGCGGAGGTTTTCCCAATGGAATTCGCTACGAAGGAGAAGACGGTTGGATTTTTGTTACCCGTGGTGCTTATCGGGCAACACCGAGCGATCCGATTCCTGCAGGTTCGACACAAGCACTCGATGCGAGCAGCGATGAGATTTTAAAATCTGTAATTGGTAAAGATGAAATTAATCTGTATGTAAGTAAGGAGCAACATGGCAACTGGCTCGACTGTATTCAGTCGCGCAAACAGCCAATTTCGCCTGTTGAAATCGGTCATCGTGCCTGCACCGTTTGTTTGATTAGTCACATTGCAATGAAAATTCCAGGCGTATTAAACTGGGATCCATCAAAAGAAAGATTTGAGAATAACGATCTGGCCAATTCAATGCTGAGCCGGCCACAACGCTATCCTTATGGAACGGAATTTATAAAAAGATAAAAATATTTAAAGCTACAAATCAGCACTGTCCTTTTTAGGATGGTGCTTTTTTATTTTATTTTCTCTAGAATGATTTCAGGAATGGGTGAAACCTTTTTTAGATTATAATTAAAAAATACAATTC
>JBNKOT010000088.1:0-4034 GCA_050294855.1 Draconibacterium sp.
GCTATGAATTTCACTTATAAATACCGATTTTCTGCGTCATATTTGCTTACCATAGCCCGCTATGCTTTCGCAAACAGTCCTTGAAACTCAATATTTATACGCGATTTGAGCCATTAATTTTATATCGAACTCAGGTTAATAAGGAATATTTATCCTGATTACGAGTACTCGCGATCGTCCCTCTCTAATCGTATAGAGAGAAAAGGGAGAGTCGAAGAATTCTAACAACCTGAGTGGTATACGAATGAAAGTAAACGAGAAATATCATGCTATAAAAGTTGACACGCAAAAATGCATTGGCTGCACGCATTGTATGAAAGCCTGTCCGACCGAGGCAATCCGTATCGAAAAGGGTGTGGCAACCATTCGCGACGAGCGTTGTGTCGATTGTGGCAACTGTTTGCGTGCCTGTCCGCACGATGCGGTTTATGTGGAACAGGATCATTTAAAACAGTTAAGTGATTTTAAATACCGCGTTGTGCTTTTTCCGGCCGTGACGGTGGGACAGTTTTCAACAAAATATTCGGTCAATCAGATTTATCAGTCGATTCTGAATTTGGGTTTTACGCACGTTTTTGAAGTGGAACAACCCATTCTGTTACTTCTAAATTCAATAAAAAACAGTGTTGAAACAAAACAACAAAAACCGTTAATTTCTTCTTTTTGTCCGGCCATTGTTCGTCTAATCCAAATTAAATATCCGTCGCTGGTCGACAACATTATTCAAATAAAAGCACCCCACGATCTGGCGGCTCATTTTGCCATCGAAGAATTACGAAAACAAGGAATTTCGAGGAAGGAAATCGGTATTTTTTATGTTTCGCCCTGCTCGGCAAAAATGGCGGCAGTAAAACGTCCGTTGGGCGAAAAAGAATCTATTGTTGACGGCTTGATCAACATGAACGATTTTTACAATCAAATGATGAAAGTGATGCCCAAAGAAGGAGCTGTTGATTTGTCGCATTTCAGAAAAAATTTAAGTCGCGATGGAATTGTGTGGAGCTTGCCACGTGGAGAAGCCCGGCATTTTAAAGACCGATCGATGGCAATCGATGGAATTCATAACGTAGTTAAATTTCTGGAACGGCTAGAAAATGAGGAGCTTCCGGAAATGGACTTTCTGGAATTGAAGTCGTGCGATCAGGGTTGTGCAGGCGGAATTTTATTAACCGGCAATCGTTTTTTAACGGTGGAACGACTTCAGAAAAGATCGAAAAAGTATCCCAATGCTATCGATTTTAATTGTAAGTCGGACATTGTACTGGCCATCGAAAGTAAATTAAAAGCAGAGCCGATTCAACCCAATCCTGTTTTTATGCTGGATAAAAACCGAATAAAAGCGTTGGAAAAAATCGAGAAAATAGATAAAATATTGTGTCAGTTGCCGGCTATTGATTGTGGTGCGTGTGGTGCACCTAATTGTCACGCATTGGCGGAAGACATGGTGCAGGGAAAAGCAAAAATGACGGATTGTATTTTTCTTCAGAAAAGGTATTTAAAAGAACAAAAAATTACGCTTGATAAGGCGGGAAAAAATTCAGATGCGATATGGGGCGAAAATCGTTTCGAAGCAGACTGTTCTAAAAAAGGAGGTAGAAATGAAGGTTTCTGATTTGGTGAATAAATACGGATTAAAAGTTTTTTCGGGCAAACAAGGCCTGAATAATCAGGTTTCGGGTGGATATGTTTCAGATTTGCTCAGCGATGTGATGGGACATGCAACAGAAAACGAAATTTGGATTACCCTGCAAACGCATCGGAACGTGGTAGCAATTGCAGCCTTAAAAGATCTGGCGGCAGTAATTCTTGTTAAAGGGCTGGAACCCGACGAAGACAGTGTTGAGCACAGCAACGAAGAAGGAATTCCGATGCTGGGAACTACCATGGAAACCTTCGAAATAGCTGGTAAATTGTATGATGATTTAAGATTTAAAAAATGAGAAAGTTAAAACTTTATAGTGCTTGCAGTTTAAACGGCAAAATTGCAAAAAAAAACGGGAATGTCGATTGGTTAAACGAATTGCCAAACCCGGAAAATACCGATCATGGATTTGCTGAATTTTTTGATTCAATCGATACCACGGTTCAGGGGTTTAAAACTTATCATCAGGTTCTCAGTTGGGATATCGAATTTCCGTACAAAGGAAAAAGAAACTATGTTTTTACGCGAAATCAAAAAAGGGAAAATACCGAAGACGTAACTTTTGTTGCTGAAAACCATATCGACTTTATCGCGAATTTAAAAAAGCAAAAAGGAAAAGACATTTGGCTGATTGGTGGAGGACAGATCAATAGAATGCTGTTAAACGCCGGTTTAATCGATGAATTAATCGTATTTGTAATGCCAATTGTATTAACCGAAGGAATAGAATTATTCGAAGGCCTGCCCAAAGAATCGCAGTTAAAACTGATCGATTCAAAAACCTATTCGACGGGTACGGTGGAGATGCGGTATCAATTTTCATAGTTACTTTTTTGTATTTTACAGCTCGAAACATGAAAATGAACGACTTAAACGACTTAAAAATAACTTGTTGTGAAGTTTCTTTTCAGATGACTCACCCTGATCTGTATGGGGACGAATCGTCCCTCTCTATGCTTAGTGAGTGAGAAGAGGCAGTGCTAGAAATTAACCGTTAAAGGAAATACTTTCAAATGAAAAACTACAAGGCAGATTTACACATCCACACCCTATTGTCGCCTTGTGCCGATTTGGAAATGAGTCCCGCAAATATTGTGAAAAGGGCAAAAGAAACCGGTTTACAGCTGCTTGGAATTACCGATCATAACTCAACAAAAAATGCTAAGCTGGTAAAACGTTTAGCCGAAAAAGAGGGAATATTTGTTCTGATGGGCGCTGAAGTTACTACAAAAGAAGAAGTGCATTGTCTGGCGTTTTTCGAACACGAAAGTGAATTGGATGCCTTTCAAAAATACCTCGATAAAAACATGACCTTTATTCCAAATCCAGACGGGCACTTTGGTTATCAGCCGGTTGTCGACGAGAACGATGCTATTTTGGAATTAATTGAATCTTATTTGCCGGCTGCTTTAAAAGTCGGTATTCAAGCCATTCAGGAAAAAGTTTATCAGTTGAACGGCATCTTTATTCCTGCTCATGTCGACCGGCCATCAAACGGTATTTTTGGGCAGCTTGGTTTTATTCCGGGCAACTTAAACTTCGATGCACTGGGGATTTCTCATCGCAAAACGGAAAAAGATGTTCGAAAACATTATGTTTTAAAAAATGAAATCACACTAATACGCAATTCAGATGCGCATATTTTAGCTCAAATGGGCGAAACTTGTACTGTATTTTACCTGAATGAAATGAGCTTTTCTGAAATAAAAATGGCTCTGAATCAGCAAAATAGCCGTCGTTTAGAAATATTATGAAAACACTTTCCGATCATATTTTAGATATTGTTCAGAACTCAGTTAACGCTGAGGCAACATTGATTGAAATCATGTTGGAGGAAAATAAAAAGCAAGACATTTGTGCTATAATTATTAACGATAATGGTTGCGGAATGGATGAAGCGACTTTGAAGCAAGCCAGCAACCCGTTCTTTACATCACGAAAAACAAGAAAAGTTGGACTTGGAATTCCGCTGTTAAAACAAAATGCCGAAAATGCCAACGGTAGTTTTTCCTTGAAATCGGACCTTGGCAAAGGAACACATTTACGTGCAGAATTTCAACTAAGTAATGTCGATAAACCACCATTGGGAGATATCTGGGAAACCTATTATCTCACCATGTTGAGTTATAAAAACATTGAGTTGGTGTACCGGCATAAAACAGAAAAGGGCGAATTTCAACTACATTCTTCAGAAATCAGAGAAATGCTGGGGGAAGTTTCGCTTCAACAAAAGGAAATAAAAAAGGCAATAATCGAATTGATAAAAAACAACCTGAAAGATATTGAGAGTATAAATTAAAAGTATCAACTAATAACTCACCGATGACAAAAATAAAATCACTGGCCGATCTTCAACGGATAAAAGATGAAGTTCAGTCGAAAATCAGATTAC
>JBNKOT010000089.1:0-3742 GCA_050294855.1 Draconibacterium sp.
ATTGGCGAAGCCAATTTCTCAGATCATGGAGCCAACCGTTTGGGTGCTTCTGCTTTGATGCAAGGACTTGCCGACGGTTATTTTATTCTTCCGTACACCATTGGCGATTATTTGGCCGACGAGATTATGACGCCAAAAACCGATTTAGATGCTCCTGAGTTTGAAGCAGCAGAAAAAGCAGTATCAGACAGATTAAATAAACTGTTCAATATTAAAGGCTCACAAACCGTCGATTATTTCCACAAAAAACTTGGACATGTAATGTGGGAATATGTTGGAATGGCCAGAAATGCCGAAGGATTGAAAAAAGCAATTACCGAAATTCAGCAAATTCGTGCCGATTTTTGGAAAGATGTTAAAATTCCGGGAGAAATGAACAACCTGAATCCTGAATTAGAAAAAGCAGGCCGGGTTGCCGATTTCTTTGATATTGGAGAACTAATGGCACGAGATGCTTTAAACAGAAGCGAATCTTGTGGAGGACATTTCCGTGAAGAATCGGTTACCGAAGAAGGCGAAGCAAAACGTAACGACGAGAAATTTACGTACGTTTCGTGTTGGGAGTATAAGGGCGAAAATGCCGAGCCGGTATTACACAAAGAAAAATTGGTGTTTGAGAATGTGAAATTAACGCAACGTTCTTATAAATAATCAGAATAAGAATCAAGATTTAGAATATGATGATAACAGGATTTTTAAATTACAGGATATTCAGATTCTCGGATAAAAGACAATTATCCGGTTTTAATATTCTGAACATCCAAAAATCTGATAATCCAAAAATCTGAAATTCTAATAATCTAAAATCTAAAAAAAATGGCTGATAAAATTTTAAAAAAACTCAATATAAAAGTCTGGAGACAAAACAATGCTTCAGCAAAAGGTAAATTCGAAACTTACCCAATAGAGAATGTTTCTACCGGATCATCTTTCCTCGAAATGATGGACATTTTAAACAATGACCTGATTGAAAAAGGAATCGACCCAATTGCTTACGATCACGATTGCAGAGAAGGAATTTGCGGTACCTGTAGTTTGTACATCAACGGTCGCCCACACGGACCAGACACCGAAGTTACAACCTGCCAGTTGCACATGCGTAAATTTAAAGAAGGCGAAACCATTACGATTGAGCCTTGGCGTGCGCGGGCATTTCCGGTAATTAAAGATTTGATTGTTGACCGTACCGCTTTTGAAAAAATCTTACAGGCAGGTGGTTTTATTTCGGTAAATACCGGTGGTGTTCCCGATGCAAATACAATTCCGGTTCCCTACGAAGATGCTGAAGAATCGATGGATGCAGCAGCCTGCATTGGTTGTGGCGCTTGTGTTGCAGCATGTAAAAACTCGTCGGCCATGTTATTTGTATCGGCAAAAGTTTCGCATTTGGCCAAACTACCACAAGGAAAAATCGAAGCAAAAAGACGTGCCAAAAGTATGGTAAGCAAAATGGATGAACTTGGTTTTGGCGGTTGCACAAATACACAGGCCTGCGAAGCCGAATGTCCGAAAAGTATTTCGATTACCAACATCGCACGTTTAAACCGCGAGTACCTGGTAGCCAGAATTAGCGAATAATTTGAGTTTATTTTTCAAAGCTTATTACTTTGGAAAAGCTTACACAAGATATTTAAAGCCTTTTCGTATTTTTTTACGGAAAGGTTTTTTTTTAATTCACACTCACTTGTGCATAAGTCAGCGGGCGAACAAAGAATTCTCATCTTGCATTTACTTATATTCGCAGAAATAAGTTTTTGAAGTTATGCCATACAGACGTTTACCTACCACAGATAAAGCCCGCTTAAGAGCACTAAAAGCCGCTCAGGAAAAAGCTTCCGAAAAAAGCAGTGATAAACTTGCACTTACAAATGCAATCATCGAAGAGTTGGAACTTGTAAAAACCAGGTTTCAAAATACCTTAACACAATACGAACTCGACATAAAAATTCAGTCGGACCGAAATCACGATTACCGAACTGCCTTAGAACGTGCAAGAATGTACATTTCGCATTTTATACAAGTGCTGTTTTTGACTTCGGAGCGAGGCGAAATTAACGGCGGAATTAAATATTACGGTCTGCAGGATTCCGATGGAAAAGTGCCGCCATTAAATACCGAGGAAGAAATTCTTGACTGGGGAAAAAGAGTGATCGAAGGCGAACAAAAACGAATACAAAATGGTGGAAGTGCCATTTACAATCCGTCGATTGCAATGGTTAAAATTAAAGTCGAAGATTTTAACGATGCAGCCATTTTTCAAAAAAATTTACGAAGAAATACTTCTCGCTCGTTCGATAAAATGCGCGAAGTTCGTAAAACTACCAACGAATTTGTAAGTAAAATGTGGACAGAGATCGAAGAAAACATACACGTTGAAGACGATAAAGTTAAACGACAAATTGCCCAGGAATACGGAATCGTTTATGTTTTCAGAAGAAGCGAAAAAAAGAAAATGACTTCGAAAGAATTACAACGCGATTTGCTTTTTGATTTTGGGTAAAATAGCTTTCATTAATCCCCTTTAAAAAAAGACTTAATTACTTTTTATTGTAATCTATTTTCGTTAATTTTCGTGGCAATACAATTTACCATGAAAACCTTAATTCCCACTCTACTAATACTTGTATTTTCTTCTTTTTTTTCCTATTCTCAAATTCAACATTTTACAATTGTGAATGGTGATATTGACGGTGATAGTATTGAAGATTTTAGCATAAGGAATAAGCATTCCAGCTATAATAATGGTGATTACACGGTACATTCTTATAGCGGAATTTTCTCACCACTGGATAAATTCCAAATTCAGTTAGGGTTGAAAACATTAGGTACATTACGTTTTGTGGAACTTAAAGATTTCGGAGATACTATTGGAGACAGCCAAACATGGATATCATCATTTAAATATCTTTATTATTCTGAAGGCACTAACTATGTTGCACGTTGGAAAGAAGAAGATTCTGCTTTTATGGGCATACGAATACAGAGTGGAGATCTATTCAGATATGGTTGGCTAAGAATATCTACCACTTTCTCTTGTATTGCAATTGAAGGTGCAATACAAAAAACACCTGAAATTCCAATTCTTGCAGGTGAAGGGATTATTTCAATACAACCTTTTAACCCAACGGTAGCAGACAAAAATAACAATGGAAACTGGAACGACATTGAAGTAAATTTCTTTTTCCCTTATTATACTTCGGCAGTAAAAGAATATCGCATTTTTGCTTTCGAAAACACAGCCGACTTATCTATTTCGGTAGAGGATTTAATAAATATCCCACCCTCGAAGTATCAAAAAGTCGCATCCACTGAACATGCGTATAAAACAGTTCTAAGGCCTGATTTTCTGGATACAGATGGGAACAACATAAATAGTAATAAGGAATACAAAATTTGTATACTTTCTGTTTCCAATAATACCGATAGTTTTCCGCATGCATTTAATTTATCTCCCGCTTTTTCGATTGAAACAATTTTGCCCGATTCAGAAAAACCAACGGTTATAGATTCAAAAAACAATGGAAATAGCAAAGACCTTTCCATTCATTTTCCTCGCAATCCTCGCGAAGATATGTTGGAAGAATACCGATTTTTAATTATTCCCTTTGATTCTGTTCTAACTTTTAATTTAAAAAAAGCACAACAAATTGCAATCGGAAATTACTATTCAGTTCTTCCAAATAACGATTCTATTTATTACATACAAAACGAACTTTTGAAAGATATTTATGGAAATGATATT
>JBNKOT010000090.1:0-4667 GCA_050294855.1 Draconibacterium sp.
ACAATTTCTTTTCCACTTCCAAAATCGCGGATCATATCAAAAAAATGATGGATTTTTATCTTCATAATTTTGGAACAATTTTATTTCTTTCCATTTCCCAAATTTCCAGATCGCGAATATTTGCCCCGTCGATCGAAAAACGTAATGCAGTACAAACTTTATGAAATCCTTTGTATCCGGCTGCTCCCGGGTTCATGTGCAAAAAATCGAGTTTTTTATCGTAAATCACTTTTAAAATATGTGAGTGTCCGCTAATAAATAAATTGGGCGAATTGGTAAATATTTCGGGTTTTACGTAGCGTTCGTATCTTCCGGGGTAACCACCGATGTGTGTGATCCAAACATCAACTTCCTCGCATTTAAAACGTTGATGCAGCGGATAAACGGCCCGAACATCTTGTCCGTCGATGTTTCCGTAAACGGCTTTTAATGGTTTAAAAGCAGCCAATTGATCTGCGGTTTTAATGTTTCCGATATCGCCTGCATGCCATATTTCGTCAACCTTTTCAAAAAATGTGTATACTCGGTCCGGCACAAATCCGTGAGTATCCGATAAAAGTCCGATTCGCTGCATGATACTTTTTCTTATTCGGGCAAATTAAGTTAATTTTGCTTGTATCAGGAAAAAATAATAAAATAAAAAGATGATTTCAATCGTAGCAAAATTTACAGTAAACGAAGCAGACGAAGCAAATTTTTTAACGCTGATCGACGATCTGGGAAAATCATCGAGAGCAGAAGAAGGTTGCATCGAATACATTCTTCATAAAGACATAAAAAAACCTTACACGTACTGTTTAATTGAAAAATGGAAAAGTCAGGAAACTGTTGACATTCACAACAACACGCCCCATTTTACCAACATCGTTCCTAAAATTGTGGCAATTGCAAAAGTTGAAATCGAAGTCTACGAACCGGTATAAATTTCATTAAACTTTGAACTTTTGATTTAAAATATGAAACGAACATGAATTTTCTTCATTCTAAATTCACAAACAAGAATGATTAAAATTTATGTGAGTTCCTGAATGTCTTTAAATTTTTTGAACATTCAGAAATTAAAAAATTTTAAACAGATGAAACGAATAGTTATAGTACGCCACGGCAAAGCAGTTCCTTATGGCTACGACGATGATTTTACCCGCGATTTGCGCGAACGTGGAAAAGATGATGCAAAATTAGTGAGCCAGGAACTGATGGAACGTGCAATTACACCCGATGCCATTATTTCGAGTCCGGCAAAAAGAGCGCTAAAAACAGCTCGCATTTTTGCTGAAACCCTCGATTTCAAAAAGAAAGATATTATTCAAAAGCAAGACATTTACGACGGACTAACCACACACGAATTTCTTGAACTCATTCATGATCTGCCGGAAAAAAATGAAACGGTTTTCTTTTTCGGACACAATCCCGGATTTTATTATTTCGTCAGTAATCTGCTCGAAAGTTTTTACAGCGACATGCCGACAACTTCAACAGTTGGAATTGATTTTTCTGTGGATTCGTGGGGGAAAGTGGAAGCCAGAACCGGAAAACTAGCGTTTCATCTTACACCAAAAAAATTGAAATAGAAAGACAATTTAAACCACAACCGGTGAACTTGTTTCCGGCTTTAGTTTTGCCAAAACCTGCTTTTTATAACTCCTTCCGATTCCTAAGTTAACATCTCCAATCGTTACTTCATTATTATTAAATCGATTTACTTTCTCAGAATTAATAATAAACGAACGATGAATACGAATAAAAATATCGGGCAGTTTTTCCTCCAAAACACTAATTTTTTCTTTGCTTCTGATTTCATCTTGATGGATAGAATGAACTATGATATAATCCGCCAGACTTTCGATATATAGAATTTCTTCGTACGAAATGCGAACCAGTTTCCGGTTGGAAGTGAGTTCCAAAAATGGTTTCTCCATTTTTTTCTTTTCCGTTTTTAAAAATTCGAGTTCATTGTTGCTTTCAAAAAGTTGCTGAACCATTAAAAGAAATGAACCCAAAAAAACAACCAGATACAGTACCACTGCCAAAAGCAAGGTATCATTTGAATTGGGTCCCATTTGCCCGAGATCATATTTTGCAAGATAGATAATCGAGAAAGTCAGCACCAGCATTTCAAGATAAAGCGAAACCACAAGCGTATAAAAAAAGTAGAGTCCAAACCAAAAATATTTCTTTTTCAGCAAAAACTGTGGCACCAGGTAATAATTAAAAAAATAGGAGGTTCCCATTATTACCGGCAATAACATGCTCATAAAATAAAAAGCCGGTAATCCACTTCCCCACGATTGCCCAAAAACCGCGGTGAGAATTATCAGTACAATAATCCAAAAAATGATATGAAAATACGGATTGCTAATTTTCGACTTCACGTTAACTACTTTTTTCAGGATTTAAAAATCCTATCATTCGTTCGTTCTGGTTCGAATTTCGTTAAAAAAACAGAATTACGAACTGAAGTCGATAAACAACATGCTTAGAACCGGATTCGACCTTGCATTTAGCCACCTTTTCAACTTAAATTTGAAAATCGTTTAAAACACTTAAATTATGAATTATGAAAAATTTATTTTACATGGGAGGTCCGCTTTTTATGGCAATACTTACTGCAGTTCTAATTATTATGGTTGCCTGGGCCGTTTATCATTTTTTACCGGTATTATTAAAAAAGGAAGTCAACTATGCAAATACAAGAGCGCATTTAAAACATATTAAAACCATCGGAACATTTGCACTTATTTTCGGAATATTTGGGCAACTAATTGGTTTATACCAAGCTTTTGATGTATTGGAAAAAATGGGTAATGTTTCACAATCGTTGATAGCAGGAGGCCTAAAAGTATCAATGATTCCTTCATTTTATGGAATTGTCATTTTCATGATTTCGTTATTGTTTTGGTTTATCGTTGATTTTATTCTAACGAAAAAATCGGAATAACAATTTTCTTAACTTTGGCACCTGAATTCTAATTTGTGAATATGCAGTTATTTTATGTTCCAAATATTTCGGGAGCCAAAGTTATTTTAAATGAAACTGAATCGAAACACGCGATTCGTGTTTTGCGTTTGTCGGTTGACGATACCGTTCAGCTAATCGACGGGGAAGGTGGTTTTTATGAAGCCATAATTTCGGATGCACACCCCAAAAAATGCCAGCTTACCATTACAAAATCGCAAGCCGATTTCGAAAAGCGAAACTTTAAATTACACATTGCAATTGCTCCCACAAAAAACATCGATCGTTTTGAGTGGTTTTTAGAAAAATGCACCGAAATCGGGATCGACGAAATTACCCCTCTGCTTTCGGAACACTCGGAAAGGAAAGTGGTGAAACCCGAACGACTCGAAAAAATCCTGATAGCAGCTATGAAACAATCGTTAAAAGCAACGCTCCCAAAATTAAATCAGTTAACCGGATTAAACGATGTTCTGACGAATTCGACATACAAAAACAAATATATTGCACATTGTAACAAAGGAGAAAAAACGCATTTCAAAGATTGTATTATTGTTGGTGAAGATGCTTTTATTTTAATTGGCCCCGAAGGAGATTTTAGCCACGAAGAAGTCGAGCTGGCCAAACAAAACGGATTTCAGGGAATTTCGTTGGGAAATGCACGGCTCCGAACAGAAACGGCAGGAGTAGTTGCGTGTCATATCGCAAATTTATTGAACGATTAGAAACCTTTGGATTGAATAAATTTCACAAATTCCTCTGAGCCCTTATAATTTACATGATCCTGATCTCTAAAATAGTGTGTACTATCCGGAAAAGCATTTGAAAAATCAAAAACCTTGTATTTTTTGGATAGCAGAACAGAATCCGCCTTATAAGATTTATCGCCCAGCGCATTGATATACTCTCTTGTTAATGGATATTTTATGCCATAAACAACAATACTATTCTGCTTACAAATTTCGAGCATTTCTTCGAGTGTTTGAACCAGCTTTTTAGATTGTTTGTTCCCTGGGAATTGGGTATTAACTCTGCGCAAACTACTATTTACAAGATTCTCGTGGGGAACGGTAGAAATATCAAAATTATCGTAATTACGTGTTGTATTCCCTTGAATTATTTTTCCAATATATTTTCGAAATAACTTTGAATTTTCGGTATTTAATAAGGGCAAATAGATATATACATATTTGGCAATCCTAAAATTTCGCAGACTAATTCCGTAATATTGTTTGTATTCGTTATAATTGGCATAATACAAAGATCGGCTTCGGTTTGTCCACGATTCGCGATAATGGGATAAGGTATGATTATCGATGCAAAGATAAATCGTATCTGCCAGGTTGTTCCGAATCAGGTATTTCAATTTTAAAGCTGTGTCGAAATAAGAATCAGTGTCGTAGGCAAAATTAAAAATATTAAGGTTTTCTAAATCCACCTGCCGGATTGCTTTGGCATGTGAATCGCCTAACAAAAAACTTCGGTAGGGCTTCATTTCCTCTTTGTGAATAAAATATCCTTTGTACAATAACGGCTCTGCAATAAACCGATAGGCCAGAAAATTGATCCAAAGCAGCACTAACGAAAATAATAGTATGTCTTTTACAAATTTTTTCATCCATTAAAATTGAAAATATATGAATTCGTAAGCAGACTCAAAATCACCAAAGAAATATATTGTTAGAATAATTGCTAAGTAATACAACCAACG
>JBNKOT010000091.1:0-4718 GCA_050294855.1 Draconibacterium sp.
GAATTAAGCGACGAATGGAATGAATGATACTTCGGTATTTTTCGAGGTTGTGTTTGCGGTTCATACGCATTAAAACCTTGTCGTCGCCACTTTGCATTGGAATATGAATTTGTTTTCCCAACACTTTGTATTTCGAGATTACTTCAATCACTTCATCGTTCATATCGCGCGGATGCGGCGAGGTAAAGTACACCCAAAATTCCTTTTTCATCCGATTACCGAGTTCGCCAATTTCTTTTAATAAATCGGCAAACGAAATTTCATTTCCCTTTTTATCGAGACCGTATGAATTCACGTTTTGTCCGAGTAAAGTAATGGTTTTGTATCCTTGTGCGACCAAAAGTGCAACTTCGGTAAGAATATCTTTTGATGGTCGCGACACTTCACGGCCACGTGTATACGGAACGGCGCAAAAAGTACAGAATTTATCGCATCCGTTCTGAATTGGAATAAAAGCTTCGAAATCGGATTTATATGCGGGTTTTACATCCCAGAACTGCTCAATGTTTTCATTGTGCGGATCGATCCCAACTTTTAAATGTGTTGGAGTAGCAATTCCGTACTGACTAATCATTTCAGGCAGTTTGGGCAAATCCTTCATCTGGAAAGTAACATCGAAAAGCTTGAGGAATTTTTCGTGATCACTTGGAAGAATACACCCCGAAATAAAAGTAATCAGGTTTTTATTGTTTTTCCATTTGTTCCATTTATGAATGCGAGAATAAACTTTGTCGATCGCTTTTTGCCGAACAGAACATGCTAAAATGCCAATTAATCCTGCCTCTTCTTCGTTGTCTGTCCACTCGTATCCAGCTTCATCCAATACCGAAATTACTCTTTCGCTATCCGATAAATTCATCTGACATCCTAATGTTATAACGTGGTACTTCACCTTTTAATGAATATTTTTTATTTATAATTTATTATTTAGAAATAAACTTCGGAGTAAATGTTTGATATCGGAATTCCTTTTCCTGTTAAAATATCAAAAGCTTCGTAGATCATTTCGCTATTGCCACACAAAAAACAATTGGTGTCGGCATCAATTTTTTCTCCAAACAAAAAGTCGGTTACCCGGCCTTCAAAATCGCCCTTGCTATCACCACTTGTACAAAGCACAACTTTTTCTTTTTCGAAATGCTGATGATCGTATGCTTCGTTACCATAACGCACACCGTGCACCAGTTTATAATTCAATTCAGGATAAGTTCGAACAAAACTATGAAACGGACTTACTCCTGTACCGGTTGCAATAAAAAGGAATTTTTTTGTTTTAAATTGCTCCGGACTAAATTTAAAAAATCCAAACGGTCCATCGACTCCAATTTCGTTTCCGGCTTTTAACTGTTTCAATTTACCCGACACTTTTCCACCTTCTACTTCGCGCACCAAAACTTCGAGGTAATCGTCGTGCTCGCCGCTGTAGACAGAATATTCCCTTTGCTCTACCACTCCTTTATGATTAAGCAAAACAAATTGCCCGGTTTGAAATACCAGCTCGCCTCGCTCCAACCGAACAACAAAAGTTGAATCTGTTAAATGCCTGACTGTTATTACTTTGTGCTTTTTCAATTAAATAGATTTATTCTAAATAAATTTGATGCAAAAGTAAAAACAATTGTGTAAATGCCAAGAATGAGTTGGTGTATATTAACAAGAAAGAAAAACAAAACTGTAGGATTTTTTAATCTATAAAGAAAATTATCATAGGTGACCCTCTACGAGGCAAAGCCCTCGAGGAATTCTTTTAACGAAAGAAACCAAAGTTAGACTCTTCCAAGCAAATGCCAGCAAAACCCATATTATCTGCACTTTAACAACAACTATTTTAATTATAAGTAATTCGTAGAAGCATTCTCAAAAAAACTTTGATCTTGTAAATCTGATTTTTTTAACACCCAAGAAACAATACTTTTGTTATCCGTTTGTCGTTAATTGTAAACAAAAATTGATTAATGTTTCAGCAGGAATATAGAAATCAGAATATAAAAAAGAGTGTTTTAATCGCTTTAAAATCGTTTTAATTTTGAATGAAAAACCAAATAATATGGCATTCAGTATTCCAACATTTTAAACAATGGAATTAAAATATTTTCTTTTGAAGTTGCATTCCGTTCGAATTGAAACCCCTTTTAATGATTCGGAATTGAGAAGAAAAAAGTACTGCCTTTTCCTTTTTCACTTTCGACCCAGATTTCACCGTTGTGTTTCTCGACAAATTCCTTGCAAAGTATAAGTCCCAATCCGGTTCCTTTTTCGTTTTCCGTTCCCGAGCTCGAAAATTTCCCGTCAATTCTGAATAATTTATCGATATCCATTTTATCAATTCCAACACCGGAATCTTTAATCGAAACCCAGATTTCGGTTTGCTGCTGCTGCACCGAAATATCAATTCTGCCTCCTTGCGATGTGAATTTTATTGCATTCGAAATCAGGTTTCGACATACGGTTGAAATCATTGATTTATCGGCAAAAATTACTGCATTACGCGGCAGATTTTGTGAAAGAATAATCGATTTCTGAATGGCAGAACCGCGTAATAATTCCACTACCTCGTTGATCAATTTAACAAGTTCAATGTATTCGGGAGAAAAATCTAAACGGTTGGTTTGTGTTCTCGACCATTCCATCAAATTCATTAACAAATCCATTGCACTATGAGAAGATTGTTGAATAATTTGCACGTATTTTTCAACTCCTTCATAATCTTTTTCCTGTATTTGTTCCGAAAGAAGATCACTAAATCCCATAATGCTGTTAAAAGGAGTTTTCAGGTCGTGGGCAATAATCGAAAAGAATTTATCTTTTGTCGCATTTAATTTCTGCAAATGAACTTCATTGTCTTTAAGCGCCAGTTCTGCCGTTTTCCGTTTTTGAATATTCCGGGAAACGCCTAAAATCTCAACATCGCCGTTTTTAGCTAATTGAGGCTGAGAAATTGTTTCGATCCAATAAATACTACCGTCTTTCGCAATCTCCTGAAATTCGTTATAATATTGTCGTTTTTGATCAGGGTTCGCCAAAAACTCATTTAAACTTGCATCGATAACTTGTTGTGCTTTTTTTGCCGAATCGGGCGTTAATCGTTCAGCTAATCCCATTTTTATATCCTCTTGGGCGGTGTAACCCCGCATTGCCAGGATTGATGGACTCATGTATGTAAATTTGCTTTTCGTAACGTTGTAGATCCAGATCACATCTTTTATGTTTTCTGCCAGCAACCTATACTTTTCTTCGCTTTCGCGTAATTCCTTTTCGGCTTGTTTACGTTTTGTGATTTCCTCTTTTACACCCAGAAAATGATTTATTTTTCCCTGTTTATTTCTGATGGGCGAAATGGATACCATCTCCCAGTATAATTCTCCATTTTTCCTTTTATTGTGAAGTTCGCCTTTCCATTCGTTACCCGAAACAACCTTTTTCCAAAGCTCTTCATAAACTTCGGGTAGAGTTTCGCCCGACTTTAAAATTCTTGGATTTTTGCCGATGGCCTCTTTTGAACTATAACCCGTGGTTTCTGTAAATTTAGGATTAACATATTCGATATCACCTTTAATATCGGTAATTACAACTGTTACCGGACTTTGCTCAACTGCCGTCGATAGTTTTCTTATTTCCTCTTCAGCGTTCTTGCGTTCTGTAATATCATTGATCATTGCCAAATGCTGTTTCGATTCAAAACCTGTATTGTTTAATGCTGCAACGGTTAAATGGATCCAAACAATTGCACCGTCTGGTTTTATATACCTTTTTTCCATTTGAAAAGCATTGATCTTGCCACTGTTTAGCAATGTCATCTTTTCCAGATCTTTCTGAATATCATCGGGATGAGTAATCGATATCCAATCTATATTTTTAGTGTTTTCGATGGTTCTTCCAATTATTTTAGCAAACATCGGATTCACCTCATGAAAAAATCCTGAATTGGAGTCAACCAATGCTATTCCGTTTGGTGCTTCATTAAAAATCGTTTTGAATTTTCGCTCGTTTTCTTCTGCATTTTCTTTTGACCGGACAAATTCCTTGGTACGGATTTTTACCTGTTCTTCTAATTTTGCATTAAAACCTTCCAATTTTGCGTAAGCCAATTTAAGTTCCGAAACTGCCTTGGCCAGTAGATCGGCTTCACTTAATTTTTTAAGTTCTTCGTTTGATAAATCCTTTTTCTTAAGAACGCCCCCAATTTCGGCAATAAATCCACGGATGGGATAAGAAATATTTTTAAAGAATACAAAGGAAAATGCGATCAACAAAATTAATAAACACAATGCCAGAGAAGTAATAAAAAGTACACTTCTTTTTTGTTTTTTTTCTGCGTTTTGAGATAACTCAATTGCTTTATTTTCTGCAAAGTCTGATAGCTTCCTTATTTTTGAAAATAATATTTCCAATTGAAGTGTGCATTTTTCCTCTGCAAATGCACTGTTCAACATATTATTATTTTGCAACAATACCAGCATTTCATTCCGAAATTCGGCCCACTTAATATATTCTTTGTAGACTTGATCTACAAGCAGTTTATCTCCTAAAAACCTTTCATTAATCAATTTGAAATCAGCCCGAATTATACTATCGAAACTTGATATACTATTCAAAATTCCTTCAAACTCGTCTTTATTAGCGACCGATTTTGCATCTTTCATTAATGAATGAATGGTATTCACATCTATTTGAATATTGCGAACGGTGTTACTAACCGTAAAAGGATGTAGGAAAAG
>JBNKOT010000092.1:0-7679 GCA_050294855.1 Draconibacterium sp.
GGAGTTGTGGTTTTCGGACTAATTTTCCCTTTTATACTGGAGGTGTTAGAATTACGCGGGAAAAAAAT
Organism: Draconibacterium sp.; assembly: GCA_050294855.1. Classification (GTDB taxonomy): domain Bacteria; phylum Bacteroidota; class Bacteroidia; order Bacteroidales; family Prolixibacteraceae; genus Draconibacterium. The sequence continues at coordinate 69 of JBNKOT010000092.1, forward strand.
TCCGGCGGCTATTTCCGCAATGATGATACTGATTGGTAGTCTTATTTTCCGTTTTGTGATGGTTGATGCCGGACAATTAACACGATATTTATATTGAACTATTAGTATTAGATTAAAAACAGCCAACAAAAAAAGCCGCATTTCAAGATCGAAATGCGGCTTGCTTTTTATGTACTGTTTTGCTTATTTCAAACTATTCACAAAACCAACGTCTTTTACCGTGGTCAGCTTTAATTCGGGAGCACCCAAAATCGAGTTAAAGTCGTTTAAATCAACCGATTTTTTAGCCGCAAAATCAGCAGGAATTACGGCAATTCTAAAAATCTGATTATCGGTATCTACCGGATCCAGATCGTTTTCAGGAATGGTAAAATCGAGATAAATTTGAACATCGGCAACGGTATAATCAAAATTATACTGGATAACTCCGTTGGGTAAAACGGCGGTTTGTGGCATCAATCGCCAAATGTCCAATCCGTCAGCCTGATCCCAAAGAATGTAAACCAATACAACATCGGTATCATAAATTTCAAAGGTGGAAGGAAATTCGAAATACAATTTGTAATCGTTCGAAGAGGTAAAATCGTCCTGAATTTCGAAAACTGATGCCAACATAAGTCCGCCATCCTGACCGTCGAATCCGGGAGGACCCATTGGTCCTTCGCAAGATGTAAAAATTGCAGCAATTGCTAAAATGAGAATAATTGTAATTTTTTTCATGACTATAAGTTTTAATTGTTTTTGCTTGTTGAACATTGACTAGACAAGTTTAATGCCAAAATTGTTTTGGAATTTCAATCCTTTTAAAAACGGCTGATACAAAGTTATAAAATGCAAGAATATTTTTTATTGAATTAATGCGCAAGTTTCAAAAATAGTTTGTGTCTAAATTTCGTTAAGAATATTAAAACCATAAAAATAATTAGTTATGCAAAATTCAAAAAAGCTTTTAATTGTAATGATTGTTCTGGTTGGAGCAGTCGTTTTTAATTCGTGCGACAAACAGGATATTCCTAAAAATGATATTGTTGCTAAAACAAGTGTTAAGGATTACCTGAATATCTTAAATGCCTTTTCGTTAAGTAACGTTGAGGAAATTACAAGTGGAAATGATGATGATTTGAAATCGGCAGAAATTGTTGATTGTCTTACTGTAACGATTCATCCAAATGATTCGGGCACTTTTTGGCCACGCAGTTGGACCCTGGATTATGGAACAGAAAACTGCGAATGTTATTTTGGAATCGAACGCAGAGGAAAAATTCATGTTTCACTCTCAGATTGGTGGCGCAACGAAGGTTCTCTTCGTGAAATTACTTTTGAAGATTATTATTTTAACGACAATAAATTGGAAGGCGTAAAAACCTTTTTGAATACAGGTCTGAACGATAACGGGAACATCACCTTCACAAAAAACGTTTCCGACGCACAAATTACGTATGGCGACACGGCCACAATGAGCTGGAACAGCGAAAAATACAGCGAATTGATTGAAGGTGGCGAATCGTTTATTTTTGCCGACGACGTTTGGTCAGTAACCGGAGGTGGTTCAGGCGTTAATATCGATGGAAAGGATTATATTTTTACTATTGAATCCGCACTAATTTATCATAGCAACTGCTATTTTCCGGTAAGTGGCGCAATTAAATTTGTGATCGCCGGCGAAGAAGATTTGCTGATAAATTATGGAAACGGTGAGTGCGACGAGATTGCCACTGCAAAAGTTGGTGATGGCGAGGAGGAAACAATCGAACTCTAAAATTGCCGCGAAAAATAAAAACAAACTGCCTTATCAATTGAATGATAAAGATTTAGTAAATTGGAATGTTAACTGAATTTTATGCAGTTGAGGTTCCAATTTACTATATAGAAACAGATAAAAATGAAAATAACAGAAGAAGTAAAAATAAGCGACAACGGCTTTGTTTTCAATTCAAAAACCGGCGATTCGTTTAGCCTGAATCCTTTAGGATTAGAATTGATTAAAAATATTCAGGAAGGCAATGATTTTGAAAATATTAAAGCAGATCTGCTTGAAAAATATGAGGTTGACGACCTGACCATTGAAAAGGATTATTATGAATTTTGCGCCCTTTTAAAACATCACCAAATTGTTCGGCAGGGCGATCCAATGGACTTTAAATAAGCAGGAGAATGTCGAAACAAAAAATAACACTGGCAGTAACCGGGTTAAACAACACCGATAATCCGGGGCCCGGAGTTCCCGTAATTCGGGCAGCAAAAGAGTCGGAAGATTTTGATGTTCGGGTAATCGGTCTGGTATACGAAAATCTTGAGCCGGGAATTTATATGGAAGATTTATGCGATCGTATTTTTCAAATTCCTTATCCATCGGCAGGTTCAACCGATTTAATCGAACGGATTGAAAACATACATCAACATGAAAAAATTGATGTGTTGATTCCAAATTTCGATGCTGAACTTTTTTCGTTTATGAAAAACGAACAGCGTTTACTCGATCAGGGCATTCATACCTTTTTGCCCACCATTAAACAATTTCAGGAACGTGATAAAGACAAGCTGCCGGAATTTGGTAAAAAATACGGGGTGAAGGTTCCGGGTAGTATAAACATGGGAACCCTCGGTCAGATATCGGAAATAGAGGATAAATTTAATTATCCGGTGATGGTGAAAGGCCAGTTCTACGATGCTTACGAAGCAAATAATCATGATCAAATTAAACAGGCATTTTATAAAATCTCTGCAAAATGGGGCTATCCGGTAATTGCGCAGGAATTTGTTAAGGGCACCGAAGTTAATGTAATTGCCTTGGGCGATGGCAAGGGAAACACAATTGCCGCAGTTCCGATGCGCAAACAATACATTACCGACAAAGGAAAAGCCTGGGGCGGGATTACGCTGGCCGACGAACGAATGATGGAACTCACCCGAATGATTATTCAGAAAACAAAATGGAAAGGCGGGATGGAACTGGAGTTAATAAAAACTAACAGCGGCGATTATTACCTGATCGAAATTAATCCACGAATTCCTGCCTGGGTTTATCTGGCTGTTGGCGCCGGACAAAATATCCCCGATGCATTGATAAAACTCGCGCTTGGCTGGGAGGTAAAACCGATGACAGAATATAAAATAGGAAAAATGTTTGTACGATATTCCTACGACATGATTGTGGATTTAGAAAAATTCGCCGCCATTTCGATGAACAAAGAAATTTAATACAACAACAATTTTGTAAAGGAGAATATATGAGCGACTATTCGACTTCGCTCAGAGTGATGGTCAGACTGAGCGAAGTCTAAGTTTGCTTAAATCAAATAATCATGCAACTTAAAACAAATAGAATGGACAAGTTAAAATACGAAAAACCGGTGATCAGTAAAATTACTGCCGGTGTACCCAATAAATTTGGATTACCAACAAAACAAAAAATTATTTCAGCAATCGATGGAATCCCGGTTCCGAAACTCATGGAAGAATATGGTTCTCCCTTGTTTGTGATTTCTGAAAAAACAATTCGCGATACCTATCAGGAAGCCAGGCAGGCTTTTGAAACACGTTACCCGAAAGTGCAATTTGCATGGTCGTATAAAACGAATTATCTCGATGCGGTTTGTAGTATTTTTCACGAAGAAGGTTCATGGGCAGAAGTGGTTTCAGGATTTGAATTCGAAAAAGCACTATCGCTGGGAGTGAAGGGGTCAAACATTATTTTTAATGGCCCCGAAAAATCGGAGGAAGATTTAATTTTGGCCATTAATAATAATGCCAGCATTCATATCGACCATTTCGATGAATTGTATTTATTGATTGAAACCGCGCAGAAGTTGGACAAGAAAGCGCGGGTTGCTATCCGTGTAAATCTCGATGCCGGAATTTATCCGATTTGGGATCGCTTCGGATTTAATTACGAAAACGGCGAAGCCTGGAATGCCATAAACCGGATAATGCTGGCTGAAAATCTGGATCTGATTGGATTACACACACACATCGGAACCTATATTATGACAGCCAATGCATACGCAATTGCGGCAAGTAAACTTTCGAATTTGTACATGGCAACGCATCGCAAATTCGACCACTGGCTGAAATACATTGATTTGGGTGGTGGTTTTGCTTCGAAAAATACGTTGAAAGGTGCGTACATGCCGGGCTCCGAAACTTGTCCTTCTTTTGATGATTATGCCGAAGCCATTTCAAATGCCATTATCTCATCCGAAATTCCGCACGAAAATTTGCCGGTTTTATTTCTGGAAACCGGGCGTGCATTAATCGACGATTCCGGACATTTGCTGACCACAGTTCTTGCCAATAAAAGATCGACTCAAGGCCGTCGCACGATGGTAATTGATGCCGGAGTAAATTTATTATTTACATCGTTTTGGTACAATCTGGGTGTTTTTCCGTCGAAAGAAGTTTCGAGTCATACCGAAGAAAGTACCATTTACGGCCCGCTTTGTATGAACATCGATGTAATACGTGACGCCATTAATTTTCCGCAGTCGAAAGTTGGCGACCAGTTGGTAATTGAGCGAGTGGGTGCGTATAATATGACACAATGGATGCAATTTATTACCTACCGGCCAAATGTTATCTTAATCGATTTGGAAGGGAAAACATATATTATTCGAAAAAAAGAGGGACTCGAATCGTTACAAAGATTTGAATTAAATCCAAAGAAATAAAAGCCAATATGAAAGTCAACGCTCCGGGCGGAAAAGAAATAGTACAGTCGATATTAAACAGCTATTCGCAGGTGTTTTTTTCATCGTCGAATTTACTGGCTGGCTTTTTAATATTAATTAGCTTTTTCGATTATGGAGCTGGTTTTGGCGGATTGCTGGCTGTGTTAATTGCCAATTTACTGGCTTGGTTTTTAGGCTATAATAAACATTTGATAGGTGCAGGATTATATGGTTTTAATGCACTTCTGGTGGGCTTGGGAGTTGGACTTTTTTATCAACCCTCGTTCGAAGTTTTTCTGTTGATTGCCATTGCCGCTGTCATCACTTTTTTTCTAACCATCGTTTTTCAGGGAGTACTTGGAAAATACGGCTTGCCGTTTTTGAGTATCCCGTTTTTATTGGCGATATGGATTGTTGCCATTTCCAAAAGCGAATTAACGGCTTTGCACCTCAGCGAAAGAGGAATATTTACCTTTAACGAATTGTACGCATTGGGCGGAAAACCTTTTGTCGACTTTTATGAATTTCTTGAAAAAAGCATCAGCTCGTCGTTTATTAAAATTTATTTCCATTCGTTGGGTGCGATCTTTTTTCAAACCCACTTGCTGGCCGGAATTATTATTGCAATCGGATTACTGATTTATTCACGAATTACTTTTGTTCTTTCAATTTTAGGATATTCGGTTGCCTGGATTTTTTATGAAATTATAGGAATCAATTTTAGTTCGCTGGGCTACACTTTTATCGGGTTTAACTACATTCTAACTGCAATTGCTTTAGGTGGTTATTACCTGGTTCCCGGGAGGGTAAGTTATGGCTGGATAATTTTACTCTTACCCACCGTTGTTTTGATTACGACTGGCACCCAGCAAATTTTTCTGATTTTCAAAATTTCGCCCTACTCGTTTCCTTTTAATGTGGTGGTTTTAATGTTTTTATATGCACTAAAATTACGCGAACAGCGACCACGAAAGTTGGTTGAAACTCCGGTTCAATTGGGCAAACCCGAGAAAAATCTGTATTTGTATTCAGGAAATATGAAACGTTTTCCGGCGGCTTATCCGGTTGCTGCTTCGTTGCCATTTTTTGGCGAGTGGACAATTAATCAGGGGCACAGCGGCGAATACACACACAAAGGAGCGTGGCGACATGCCTGGGATTTTATTATCAACGACCGAAATGGAAAACAATTTAAAGCAGCCGGAGATTTTGTTGAAGATTATTATTGTTTCGGAAAAGCCGTGCTTTCTCCATTTGACGGGATTGTAATCGAAGCTATAAACCACATTCCCGACAATAAAATTGCCGACGTAAACACTAAAAATAACTGGGGAAATACGGTAATTATCAAACACAACGATTATTTGTATGCCAAACTCAGTCATTTAAAATATCATTCGCTCGAAGTAAAAGTTGGCGATTTGGTTAAAAAGGGACAGCTCCTTGCGAAATGCGGGAACTCCGGAAGATCGCCTTATCCGCACCTTCATTTTCAGTTTCAGGTAACGCCACACATTGGTTCTGTAACTCTCGATTATCCGTTTGGAAATTATTTGTTGAAAGAAGAAAACAGCTATACGCTACAAAATTTTGAGTTCCCGAAAAATAACCAGGTGGTTGTAAATCCTGCAAAAAATGAAGTGCTGGCAAAAGCCTTACATTTTATTCCCGGGCAACGTTTAAAAGTTGATGTTGAAGTTGAATCGGAAATTAAAAAATGGCAAAACCGAGCCGGCAAATATGTTTGGATTGTTGAAACCGATGTGTACAATACAACTTACATTCGGTGCAAAAAAGATGGTAGTTTGGCCTATTTGTACAACAATGGCGATTTGCACTTTTTTACCAATTATACGGGCACAAAAAACTCGGCTTTGTACTGGTTTTTTGTCTCGCTTTTTAAAGTACCGCTGGGATTTCTTCCAAACAGTAAAAGTACCGACACGCTACCAATAAACATGATGTTTGGTGGAGGTCTTAAATTTTTCCAGGATTTTATCGCGCCAATTTTTCTGTTTTTGAAAGTGGATTTTGAATTAACTATGAAAAAGGCGGGCGATATTTTATCGTCGGGCGATATTGAGATGAAGACAATTCTCTCCAAAAAAATTGCAGGAAAAGAAACAAAGAATTTCCACTCTGGTATAAAAATAAATCAGGATGGAGTTTTTGAAATAGAAATAGAAATAGAATTTAAGGAGGCAAAAATTAAAATAACATGTCAAAACGAATTGGAATAACCGTTCTTTTAATCGCTGTTTTATTTGCTGTTTCGGGGCAGCAGAAATGGAATTACATTGAAGTTGATAAAAAATCGTACGAGCTTTTTCAACAACAAAAATGGGAAGAATTAATCGATTTTGCGGAGGAATCGCGCGAGCATGGAATCGACTATTTTTATCTTCAGGCAAGAACCGCGATTGCATTTTATAATCTTAAAAAATACCGAATATCAAGCGAATGGTTTTTAAAAGCCTGGGAAAGCGACCAGCGTTTTGAATGGCTTCAGGAATACTTGTATTACAGTTTGGTGTACAGCAACCGACTTGCAGAAGCGTCTAAAATTGCAGATAAGTTTTCGGTAGCATTTAAACAAAAAATCTATTATCAGAAAATGAAACCCCTGAGTGCGGCAGTGGAAGCGGGTTACAGTTTTAATCCCGATTTCGATCAACTTAGCAACAGTTCTTTCGATGAGGATTTGAACCTGGAAAACGATTACGGCGAAGCTTTTTTTCTGAAGAACTATCATTTCGAATCGTTGGATTACAGCCACCAAATTGCACCGGGTGCCGGGATAAATCATAATTTTACGCACTTGGGAATTTCGCGCGAAGAACAGGTTTTTTGGGGTTCACGAAATTCGTTTCCAATAAAAATAAAACAAAATCAATATTTTATAAATCCCTATTTTGTAGTGGGTAAAAAATGGACTGTTTCGCCT
>JBNKOT010000093.1:0-2354 GCA_050294855.1 Draconibacterium sp.
CACTTTTAAAGGAAAAGAAAAGATAAATGTAATGTACGCCACGAATTTCTACGACGCCGATAACTCCGCACTCAACAAACTTTTAGATGTACTTCAGCCTTTTAAAAAAGAAATTCATTGCATTCATATTGATTTACACAACGATCCGCATCTTCAGGAAAAAGTTGATGACTTAAATAAAAAACTAAAACTTGATTACACCGAATACAATATTACCTGCAAATTGGTAGCAAGCGAAAACATTATTAAGGGATTCGATGATTATGTTGAAAAAAACGGGATTGATATTATTTCGGTTTCGAAGATCAAACATTCATCGTTGTATAAACTTTTTCATCACGATTTGTTGGAAAAATTACTGGCAACCGAAAAAGTTCCGATCCTGATATTTCCGGTTTAATCCGATGATGTAGAAAAAAATCAGCTTTTCATTCAATAACAACTTAGCGTTTTGGCGATTAAATTTCAATACAATAAAACTTCCCTTCAAAGTCTTGACAAGCAATTAAAAGTCAGACTTGGAGCCCTTCCTACGCTTAAAAACAAGGAGGCTGCTTTACGTTTGGAAGTAAAAAAAGCAAAAACCAAAATTGCGGAACTAAAAGAAAAGTTAGATAAAAAATTAAAACTCAACGCCACATCGGCGGGGCTTTGGAATGAATTTACCACCGATTTGCTCAGTATCGGAGAAGTGGAAATCGAATCAAAAAAAATTGCAGGAGTTAAAATTCCGATTTTAAAAAAAATGATTTTTACTGAAGCAGAATTTAGTGTATTCGACCAACCCAAGTGGTTTCCCGAAGGTATTGACTATTTAAAAGAAGTTGCAGAAATTGTAACAGAGCAAGAATTTTTTGCAAAAAAAACAATACTTCTCGACCATGCCAGAAGAAAAACCACGCAAAAAGTAAACTTGTACGAAAAGGTTCAAATTCCGAGTTACGAAGATGCAATCCGAAAAATAAAACGTTTTCTGGAAGATGTTGAGAATCTTTCCAAATCAGCACAAAAAATTGTAAAAAAACGTCAGCAAAAATAATTGGAGGAAACGGCATGATCATTCCGATGTATAAATATTCGTTTCTTGTTTTTTATAAAGATTACCAAAGTTTTCTAAAAAAACTCCAGCATGTCGGCGTACTTCATGTGGCTGAAAAAGAAGTAATTATCACCGATGAAATAACACAAAAATACAAGCAACTAAAACAATTTGATAAAATTCTTCGCTTTCTCAAAAACAGAACGGCAAACGAAAACATTCCTGCGACAAATTTGTGTGGTCAGGACATTTTAGCAGACATCCAACAAAAACAGGCTGAACTCGAAAAACTCGAAATTGAACTCGAGGCTCTTACAAAAGAACTTAATAAGTCGGAACCGTGGGGCGATTTTTCTTCTGAATTAATTGAAAAACTGGAAAATCAAAATATCTACCTGCGTTTTTTCACAACAACGAAAAAGAAATTTCAGGAATTGGAAAAAACAAAATTGCCGGTCGAACTGATATCAGAAACCGGTACCCAGGTTTACTTTCTGTTTCTTGCGCAAAATAAAAACGCTCAAGAAATTGATGCAACAGAACTGAAAGCACCCAAATTTTCGTACTCTGAAATTGTAAATAAGAAAGCACAAATTGAAGACAGGATTATACTTATCAATAAAAGTTTTGATGATTTAGCCGGAAGTGCTTTAAAAGTTCTCGAAAGTTGCATAAAAGAACTGAATGTGGCAGTTCTATTTGACAATGTTGTTTTAAACACGATGGTTGCGGCAGACGAAAAACTAATGATTCTTGAAGGGTGGGTTCCAAAAACAAAACAAGAAAAAATTGATACTTTCCTGAGTAAAAGCGAAGTTTATTTTGTAACTTCAAAACCAACACCCGCCGATAAAATTCCGGTTCTATTAAAGAATAATCGTTTCAGCAAACTATTCGAACCCATTGGTTCAATGTTTTCGCTGCCTAATTATTTAGAAATCGATTTAACACCATTTTTTGCACCATTTTTTATGCTCTTTTTTGGATTTTGCCTTGGCGACGCCGGTTATGGTATTCTGTTTATTATTGGCGCCGGACTCTATAAATTAAAGGCGAAAAAAGAAATTAAAACTTACCTCTCGCTGATTCAGTTTTTAGGTTTGGCAACCATTATTTTCGGCGCCATTTCAGGAACTTTTTTTGGCATCAATTTAATCGAATCAGATGTTTCATGGCTTTCCAATTATCAGAAACTATTTCTTGATCCCGATAAAATGTTTAATCTGGCTTTAATTCTGGGTGCGGTTCAAATCATTTTTGGTTTGTTTATTCGCGCTGGAAACCTCATCAAACAATTCGGATTTAGTTATGCACT
>JBNKOT010000094.1:0-2435 GCA_050294855.1 Draconibacterium sp.
ACCTTGTCACGTTGATGTTTCGCCAAAACGTGATTTTGTCGCCATTGCAACGTATGGTGGCGGAACAACTTCGCTTTACCCGCTCGAAGAAAATGGTGCCATAAAAAAAGCATCTACAATTGTTGTTAATAGAGCCGAAAGTGTTGAGTCGGGGATTGAAATTCAACCGCATGCACATTCAATTAAATTTTCGCCATTCGAGAATGCCATTTTTAGCGCAGATTTGGGTACCGATCAACTAAATATGTATCGTCTCGAAAATGGGAAAATGGTAGATGCAGAGCAAAAATTTGTAAAAATTCCTTTGGGAGCGGGACCGCGGCATTTTGAGTTTCATCCAAATAGAAAAACAATTTATGTGATAAATGAATTAAATTCAACCGTTTCAACGATTAAAAAGCAGAATAAGAAGTGGGAGCTTGTGCAGAATATTTCGACGTTACCGGCAGATTTTAAGGGAGAGAGTTATTGTGCCGACGTTCATATTTCTGCCGATGGGCAATATTTATATGGCTCGAACCGGGGGCACAATTCAATTGCAGTTTTTAAAGTGGATGTGGCGAGCAGCGAATTATCTTTTATCGGAACCACTTTGGTTGAAGGCAACTGGCCAAGAAATTTTGGAATCAGTCCAGATGGAAACTGGATGTTGGTTGCCAATCAGAAAAGTGGAGATATAACGGTTTTTAGCATCAATAAAAAAGAGGGTACGATTGCATTTACAGGTCAGAAATTAAAAATACCGGCAGCTGTTTGTATCGAATTTTTGTAATTCGACAAGTTTTTTCCTGAATTAAACTTTATTGGTTTTTACCCGCTTTAACTCAGTTTCGCACTAATCAGTTTAATAAATTCCTCACGGGTCGCAGTTTTCTGAAATGCCCCTGTAAAATCGGAAGTTGTAGTGATCGAATGTTGTTTCTGGATTCCGCGCATTTGCATACACAAATGTTGTGCTTCGATAACAACGGCAACTCCAAGCGGATTCAAGGTGTTTTGTATACAATCTTTTATTTGCATGGTAAGTCGTTCCTGCACCTGCAAGCGGCGCGAAAAAACATCGACAACGCGCGCAATTTTACTTAAACCGGTAATTACACCGTTTGGAATATACGCCACATGAGCTTTTCCAAAAAACGGAAGTAAATGGTGTTCGCACATCGAATAAATTTCGATGTCTTTCACAATAACCATTTGTCGGTAGTCTTCTTTAAACATCGCCGATTTTAAAATCTCCACCGGATCTGTTTTGTAACCTTGCAATAAAAATTGCATCGATTTTGCAACACGTTCCGGAGTTTTATCAAGTCCTTCCCTAAAAATATCTTCACCAATTAATTTTAAAATATTTTTATAGTTATCCGAAAGTTCCTTGGTTAGTTCATCGTCGAACGAATCTATTCTTTCGTATCCATTTGTTTCGTCAAATTTTGGTGTGCACATGTTATTTGAGATTTTAATTCATACAAAGATTAACTTTTTTTCATAAAAAGAGTATGAAAGATTGTATAGTTTGAAGAATAGCAAAGAATAAATTAGGCTCGAAGTATGAAAATATTGATTGTTTCAGCAACCTCGATGGAGGTAAAATTATTAAGCGATGAACTTATTCTGATGGGTGAAAAAAGCCACTTATTAAAATGTTATTTCTTTGGTAAAATTCAGATCGATATTCTGATTTCGGGAATTGGCGCAACTTTTACGGCCTTTCATTTAACCGATACTTTAAAAGAAAATGCGTACGACCTGGTTTTAAATGTTGGTATTGCCGGAAGTTTAACCCACGAGTTGGAGGTTGGCGAAATTGTAAATGTGGTTTCTGAAGAATTTGCCGATTTGGGGGTAGAAAAAAGCAATGAATTTCTGACTTTGTTTGAAAGCGGATTTATGGATTCCAACGAATTTCCGTTTAATCAGGGTATTATTCGGGTGTCTTCTAATTCGGATTTTAACGGTTTTAGAAAAGTCAGAGGAATAACATCAAACAGAAGTCATGGCCGCAAATCGAGCATCGATGAACTCAATCAGAAATTTTCGGCACATGTTGAAACCATGGAAGGAGCAGCCGTTTTTTACGTTTGCAACTGGTTGGGGGTTCCTTGCTATCAAATTCGGGCGATATCTAACTTTGTTGAACCAAACGATTACTCCGGGTGGAATATTCCCATTGCACTCGAAAACCTCAAAGAGTCAATTCTTGAGGTTCTAACTAAACTTTCGGTACCGGTAAATTGATTTTATTATTTTTGTACAAAATTTTTGGCCGGCAATTTTTTCGTGAATTTAAAATTACTCCAATAGTCTTTGTTTACAAAGCAAGGTTTATTTGAGTTCTTGAAAGATAATCGTACTATATTTCTTAAGAAATTAGAAAGATACAACGATTGGGAGTGAAAATATTTCAGAAAGAATAATGGATTTAATTATCGAGAATA
>JBNKOT010000095.1:0-1623 GCA_050294855.1 Draconibacterium sp.
CGTTTCGAAAGAAATATTTCAGAATGGCAATTACATCAATTTAACCGTGCACGGCGATGCGTACGACCAAAAACCACCTTTGCTTTTTTGGATGGGTGCCGCCGGATTTAAGATTGGCGGGATTTCGAATTTTTGGTTTAAGTTCCCGATTTTACTTTTGGTATTTCTTGGTTTTTACTGGGCCTATCAACTTGGTAAAAGTTTGTACAACCAGCGGGTTGGATGGCTGACTGCACTGATGCTCAGTTTTTCGTTTATCTATGTTTTATACACTTCCGACATTCATACCGACACCCCTTTACAAGCATTTGTAACACTGGCGCTCTGGCAACTTTCAGAATTTATAAAAACACGAAAAACCAAAAACTCGATATTCGGTTTTATTGCAATTGGATTAGCCATGCTTTGCAAAGGCCCAATTGGTGCTGCTATTCCCGGGTTTGCGGTAATCGGGCATATTTTACTAAAAAAAGATTTTAAATTATTATTCGATTATCGTTGGTTTCTGGGCATCGCGCTGGCATTTTTAGTGACCAGTCCAGCATTAATCGGACTTATGAATCAGTTTGGGTGGAAAGGCATTTGGTTTTTCTTCTGGGAAAACAATGTGGGTAGAATTACCGGATCGTATGTAAAAGCAATTACCGACCCGTTTTTTTATGTCCATAATTTGCTCTATTTATTTTTACCCTGGAGTTTGCTGTTTTACATTGCTGCTTTCTCTGAATTCAGAATGCTGATAAAAAACAAATTTAAATCGAACGAATTTTTTACGTTTACCGGCATCTGGATTTTCTTTATCATTTTGAATTCAGCAAGCAGTCAGTTACCCAATTATATTTTTACAATTATACCACTAATTGCGGTTCTATCTGCAAAATGGGTCGACATTGCTCTGACAAAGAATTCACTATTATTTCGTGTGTTATATTCCGTACAAAATGTGGTTACCGGTCTTATATGGCTCGCGATATTTGCGTTTTCACTTTACATTTTTCCACTCCCAAAATTCTACCATTGGTTTGTTTTTGCGGTTGGAATAGGATCTACAGTTTTTATCTTCCTCGAAACCAAAAACAACACAGCACGATTAATCCTACCCTCGGCAATTGTATTTACTTGTTTGGTATTTTTGCTGAATACCCATATTTTACCGTATGCATTTAGTTTCCAGGCACCGCCAAAAGCAGCTCGTTTTTATACCGAAAATGCAGCCGAAAACGAAAAACTGTACAATTTCAGATACAGCCAGTACGAATTGTTTTTTTACAGCGAACCGCAGGCCACACAAACCGACACAACACAAACCGCCGATGAATTTGCAAAACCGGGTAACTGGATATTTACCGACCCCGAGGGCTTGGAAGATCTTAACGAACTTGCCATAAAACCCGACACTTTGATCGAATACAGACATTTGTATTTAAACCGGCCGGGAAGTTTTATCAATCCACGCACCCGCGAAGAATCGCTAAAACCAATGTATCTATTAAAATATTAGAAATGCAAAAACCCGGATTACAGAAATACGCACTTTTTATTATTCCGATTTTGTTCTTGTTGTACTCGGCGCCAAGTACACTCGATTACGTTTTTCATTTCCCAGACGAAAAATACTACACC
>JBNKOT010000096.1:0-2997 GCA_050294855.1 Draconibacterium sp.
CGTACCGTGGAATGGGATCGATCGAAGCCATGCAAAAAGGTTCGAAAGACCGCTATTTCCAGGACATGGAAGAAGACATAAAAAAACTGGTTCCCGAAGGAACTGCTGCTCGAGTACCATTTAAAGGAAGTTTATACGAAGTACTTTACCAGTTAATTGGTGGTTTACGTGCCGGAATGGGTTATTGTGGTGCAAGTAATATTGAAGCCTTGCAACAGGCAAAATTCACCAGGATTTCGAATGCCGGTGTCCAGGAAAGTCACCCACACGATGTAAGTATTACGCGTGAAGCGCCAAACTACAGCATCCGCCAATAAAAAAATATCTGTTTATCAAAAACTTTAAAAGTTGAAATTGAATTTAGCAATGAAAAGTATTCTCATTTCATTTATAATCGTGTGTGGTTTTACGATGCACGTTTTTGCACAAAACGAGCAAACGCTGATTACCATTGGCGACACAAAAATTAGTAAAGCCGAATTCGAAAGAATTTACAACAAGAATAATAACAACTTGTACAACGAGGCCGATAAAAAAACGCCAAAAGAATACATCGATTTGTTTATTGATTTCAAACTGAAAGTAATTGAAGCCGAAGCGTTAAAACTCGATACCGTTTCAGCTTTTGTTACCGAACTGGCCGGCTACCGAAAAGAACTGGCAGCGCCGTATTTGACTGATGTTAAATACAACGAACAAATGGTAAAAAATTTGTACGATCGAATGACCAAGGAAGTTAATGCCAGTCATATTTTACTTCGGGTTGAAGAGAATGCCAGCGAAGCGAAAGTGCAGGAAGTAAAAAACAGGATTCTTGACATTAAAAATGAAATTCTTGCGGGCAAAGATTTTGGCGAGGCTGCCGTTGAATATTCCGAAGATCCGTCGGCAAAAACCAACAAAGGAAACCTAAATTATTTTACTGCTTTTCAGATGGTTGTTCCGTTTGAAGATGCAGCTTTTTCGACGAAAGTCGGAGAAATTACCGATCCGATTCGCACCAGTTTTGGCTGGCACATTTTAATGGTACACGACATTCGCGAAAACAATGGTGAGATTCTGGTGGCGCACATTATGAAGATGTTTCCACAAAATGTTAGCGACGAAATAAAAGCACAGAAAAAAGCTGAAATCGACGAAATTTATAAAGAGCTGCAAAATGGCGCCGACTTTGCAAAACTTGCAAAAGAAAAATCGGACGACAAACGTTCTGCCGAAAATGGCGGCGGGATGCCTTGGTTTTCAGCCGGAAGAATGATCAAGGAATTTTCCGATCCGGCATTTGCCATAAAAGACACCGGCGACTACACCGCGCCAATTGAAACCGCATTCGGATATCACATCATAAAAAAGCTTGATCAGCGCGGAATTGCCCCTTTCGACGAGATGAAAACAGACATCGAAAACCGCATAAAACGCGATCCGGCACGAAGCATCACCAGCAAAACTGTTTTTATCGATAAATTAAAAGCTGAATACAATTACTCGGAAAACAGCGATGGAATTGCGCAGCTAAAAAGCAAAAAAATTGAAGACAGCGTAAGTTTGCCCAATTTCGATTTATTTGTTTTAGACGGAAAAACCTACGATTTTGATGGATTACAAAATTTCATTCAAAAAAACAAAATCACAAGCGGAATGTACACCGCCAAATTCGGACTTTGGGTGGAGGATGAAATTACAAAACTAGAAGATTCGAAACTCGAAGAAAAATACCCCGATTTCAGGTACCTGATTCAGGAATACCACGACGGCATTTTACTATTTAATATTTCGGAAGATAAAATCTGGAATTACGCGGTGGAAGATTCGGCAGGACTCGAAGCTTTTTATGCCCAACTTAAAGAAAAACATTTGTGGGAAGAGCGTTTTAAAGGAAGTATAATTACCTGCAAAGACTCGGCAACACGAGATGAAGCCGATAAATTCCTGGCAGTCGATACGCCGATCGAAGAAATTACCGACCAATTAAATGCCGAAGAAAACAGGATTACAGTCGAAACCGGTGCCTGGGAAAAAGGAAGTAATCCGGTTGTAGATTATTACGTGTGGAACGAACAGAAACCTGCCAATTTTAACGAAGCACTTACCTTTATTCGTGGCGATAAAATTCTGCCGGAACCAAAAAATTTAGAAGATGCACGCGGACTTTACATTTCCGACTATCAAAATTATCTTGAAAAAAACTGGATCAAAGAATTGCGAAAAAAATACAAAATCACCATCGATAAAAAATTGTTAAAAACAATCGAAAGTGTTGAATAATCAGTTGAAATATAGTCTTTTATTTCTGATCGGGATTTTCGTTTTGAGTTGTAACAATTCGAATCTTGTCGAAGATAAAGTGGTGGCTGAAGTTGGAGAAAACAAATTATTGTTCAGCGATCTTTCCGAAATCATTCCTTCCGACATGAGTTCCGGCGATAGTATTTTATTGGCCGACGATTACATCACAAAATGGATTAAACAGGAGTTGCTGATTCAAAAGGCCAACGAAAATTTAACACCTCAACAAAAAGATGTAACCCGCGAATTACGCGAATACCGAAACTCGTTGATTATTTACAAATACAAAAACGAGTTAATGCGGCAAAGAATGGACACAACAGTTTCGGAAACGCAGATTGAAGAATTTTACAACAACAATCCGGCAAGTTTTAAACTGAGCAAAAACATTGTGAAAGCTATTTTTGTAAAAATTCCGAATGAGTTTGCCAATCCTTCGTATTTAAAAAGCCTGACCGCCGACACTAGCGAAGAAGGACTAAACGAGTTGCGCGAGTACTGTTTGCAATACGCTAAAGGTTTCGACATTTTTATTGAAAAATGGGTAGATTTCGAAACGCTGAAAAATAACATTCCACAGGTGATTACCGATGTGCCAAAGTTTTTAAAGGACAATAATCAGATCGAATTGAATGACTCAAATTATTATTATCTTGTCCGTATTCAGGATTACAAATTACGAAACGATCTGGCGCCTCTAAATTACGTTGA
>JBNKOT010000097.1:0-3110 GCA_050294855.1 Draconibacterium sp.
TGATTTTTTAGAAAAATTGCAAGTAGTTGAAATTTAGTGTTTTGTCGATGACCGAATTCAAAAAGAAGTATGATTTTTTAGCGGGTGAAGTTTTATTGTTTGATAAGGATCTGGATTGGACATCGTTTGATTTGGTACAAAGAGTAAGAAATACTTTATGCCGAAAAATGGGAATCAAAAAAATGAAAGTTGGTCATGCCGGAACACTCGACCCGCTTGCCACCGGATTAATGATTTTATGCACCGGCAAATCAACCAAACAGATTGAATCTTTTCAGGCCAGAGAAAAGGAATACACGGCAACTTTAAAACTGGGAGCAACAACTCCGTCTTTCGATATGGAAACCGAAGAAGATGCCACTTTTGATACGGCGCATCTTACAAAAAAAATAATCGAAGAAGCCCTTAAAAAATTCGAAGGTAAAATCGATCAGGTACCGCCTGTTTTTTCTGCGGTGAAAGTAAAAGGCAAAAGAGCTTTCGATTATGCGAGAAATGGCGAAGAAGTAAAACTTCAAGCCAAAAAAATTGTTATAGCTAAAATAGAACTCGAATCGTGGAATTCGTCATTTATAAAAATAAGAGTGAATTGCAGCAAAGGAACCTACATTCGAGCGCTGGCACGAGATATTGGAGAAACATTAAAATGCGGTGCATATTTAACCGAATTACGCCGAACAAGAATCGGAGAATTTAAAGTTGAAGATGCATTTAAAGTTGATTATTTTCTCGAAAATTTAAATTTATTTGAAACTAATTGAAAATTACCTCGTATAATGGGGACTTTTGATTAAAACCAACAAACTTAATTACCTTTGCCCATTGCGATTTATAATTAAGCAGATTATTATTAAATAAAATAATTACGTATGAAATTATCGAAATTCAAGTATGAATTAGATCCAAAAAAAATTGCCCTGCACCCTGCAGACAATAGAGACGAATCGAAACTGATGGTACTAAATCGAAAAGACGCTACCATCGAACACAAATTGTTTAAAGATGTACTTGACTATTTTGATGATCAGGATGTGATGTTATTTAATGACACCAAAGTTTTTCCTGCTCGTTTATATGGAAATAAAGAAAAAACCGGAGCCGAAATCGAAGTCTTCCTTTTACGCGAATTAAACCGCGAACAAAGATTGTGGGATGTGTTAGTCGATCCGGCAAGAAAAATTAGAATTGGAAATAAACTTTATTTTGGCGACGACGATTTGTTGGTAGCCGAAGTAATCGACAATACAACATCGAGAGGAAGAACCTTACGTTTTCTTTTCGACGGGCCTTACGACGAATTCAAAAAAACCTTGTATGAATTGGGAGAAACACCACTACCAAAGTTTATCAATCGTCCGGTTCAACCTGAAGACAAAGAGCGTTACCAAACAATATTTGCAAAACACGAAGGTGCTGTGGCAGCTCCAACCGCCGGATTACATTTTAGTCGCGAGTTGTTAAAACGCCTCGAAATTAAAGGAATCAACTTCGAATATGTTACGCTGCATGTTGGTTTAGGAAATTTCCGAAGTGTAGATGTGGAAGACCTGACCAAACACAAAATGGACTCTGAGCAGATTTGGATCAGAGAATCGGCATGTAACATGGTAAACGAGGCAAAAACAAAAAAACAAAACGTTTGTGCCGTTGGAACAACTGTGATGAGATCTATCGAAAGCTCGGTTTCAACACAAGGATTTTTAAAACCCTTTGACGGCTGGACCAACAAATTTATTTTTCCGCCTTACGATTTTAGTGTGGCCAATTCGATGATTTCCAATTTTCATTTGCCCTATTCAACTTTATTGATGATGGTGGCTGCATTTGGCGGGTACGACTTTGTAATGGATGCATACCAAACTGCAATAAAAGAAGATTACCGTTTTGGCGCCTACGGCGATGCAATGTTGATTATCTAAAAAATACGATAGAATATATGGAAACCACGAAATTTGCTTCGTGGTTTTTTTATGCCAGAATTTTTCGAAACTCCGGTTTAATAATTTGCTTATTATTATCTTTCGCAAAATTTTTATAATGGCTAAATTTAATGTTAAGGTTTGTCCGGTTTGTCAGAAAAAAGAGTTTTCCTCTTTTGTAAATTGCACCGATTATTTTGTTTCTAAAGAGAATTTCAAAATCAAAGAATGTAACGGTTGTGGTTTTAAAATAACTGAAAACATTGAGGATGAAGAAAACATAGGCAGATACTATCAATCCGAAAATTACATTTCGCATTCGAACACTTCGAAAGGATTGGTGAATGCCGTTTATCACCGGGTTCGGAATTACATGCTGGGGAGAAAACGGCGTTTGGTCGAGAAGTCGGTGGGCATACAAAAAGGAAATATTTTGGATGTAGGAACCGGCACCGGATTTTTTCTGAATGAAATGAAGGAATACGGCTGGCAGGTAACCGGTATCGAAAAAAGTGATGATGCCCGCGAATTTGCCAAAGCAGAATTCAAACTCGATAATTTACCAAGTGAGGAGCTTTTTAAATTGGAAGAGAAAAGTTTCGATGTTATTACTCTTTGGCACGTTTTGGAGCACATTCATAAAATCAGTGAAAACATGGATGCTTTTTTTCGTTTACTAAAAAGTAACGGGAAACTGATTATTGCGGTTCCAAATCACGAATCGTACGATGCAAAGCATTACGGAAGATTTTGGGCGGCTTACGATGTTCCTCGTCACATCTGGCATTTTGCACCAAGCCAAATGAAACAACTGTGCAAAAAACATGGTTTTAAACTCAACGCTTTACATACCATGCCCTTCGATTCGTTTTATGTTTCGATGTTAAGCGAGAAGTACAAAAAATCGTCGTTTGGGTTGATCAAAGGCATCATCCATGGTAAAATTTCGTGGATCGGAAGTTTGATGAACAAAGCAAAATGCAGTTCGGTAATTTATGTCTTCGAGAAAAACTAGTTGAGTGTATAATTGTATAAATCGCCTCCTTTGCTGCCAACGATTAAGTTAATCTGACCCGAATTTTTTTCAATTTCACCAATGCTGAATTCGCTGTTTCCCTGCAAAGGAAATCCTTCGTGTTCTTTTCCGTTTGCATCGAACAAATGAATCCGGTTAGCCGAAGATTCAACAAT
>JBNKOT010000098.1:0-2740 GCA_050294855.1 Draconibacterium sp.
AAACATTTTTTACAAAAAATAATCTCGATAGGCGTCCGGTAGTTGCCTTGTTGTCGGGAAGCAGAATTAAAGAAATCAAACGTATTTTACCTGTGATGGTGAAGGCCACTGAAGGTTTATCGGAGTTTCAGTTTGTAATTGCCGGCGTGAGTAGTATCGACAAAAACGTTTATTCCGAAATTATTGGCAAACACAAAATAATTGTTGTTTTTGATCAAACCTACGATTTATTGAGCCACTCTTTTGCTGCTGTTGTGGCTTCCGGAACTGCAGCCTTGGAAACAGCTTTGTTTAATGTGCCTCAAACCGTGTTGTATAAAATGGAAGGCGGTGTGCTGGTTGATGTGATTATGCGAAATTTTGTGCTGAAAACGAAATGGGTTTCGTTGCCTAACATTATATTAGATAAGGAGGTGGTGTTGGAATTGATTCAAAAAGAAATGACCTTAAAAAAGGTGCGGGCCGAATTAAATAAAATCCTGTTCGATTACGATCATCGATCGAAAATTGTTGCCGATTATAAAACGTTAAGGACAATGATTGGAGAACCGGGAAGCTCAAAACGTGCAGCCGAAAAAATAGTTCATCTTTTAAAATTAAGTCCAAATCAGAAACTTTAAACGTAAACTCAAAATTTGTTGTGTACAGTTTATTTAAAAAAGAAATAAAAACATTTTTAGGATCGCTGATCGGATACCTGGTCGTGGTAGTATTTTTATTGGTTACCGGACTCTTTCTTTGGGTTTTTCCGGGCGCTTACAATATTCCCGAAAACGGTTATGCAACCCTTGACGGGCTTTTTTCGCTGGCTCCCTGGTTGTATCTTTTTCTGATTCCGGCAATTACCATGCGTTTTATCGCCGACGAAAAAAAATCGGGTACCATCGAAGTTTTATTAACTCACCCCATTTCAGATTTTAAAATGGTGCTGGCAAAGTTTTTGGCTGGCTTGGTAATAGTTGTGTTTTCATTGTTGCCGACTTTGCTCTATTTTTTATCGGTTTATTTGTTGGGAGATCCGATCGGCAGTATTGATGTTGGAGCAAGCTGGGGATCGTTTATCGGGCTGTTTTTTCTGGCCGCCATTTACATTTCCATTGGAATTTTTGCATCGGCTTTAACCGAAAATCAGATCGTTTCGTTTATTCTTGCCATGGCACTTTCGTTTGTATTTTACCTCGGATTCGAATTTATTGCAACATCGGGTGTGCCTTATTTTCTCGAGCAATTGTTGTTATTTTTCAGTATCAACGAGCATTATCAGTCTATTTCGCGTGGCGTGGTTGATTTACGCGATCTTGTTTATTTTCTTGGAATGACCGTGCTTTTTCTTTCTGCAACAAGTTTGTTTATTCGGAAAGGAAAACTAGACCGAAAAAAAACAAAAATAAACGCTGCCATTTTTGTGTTTGTTTTAAGTGCTGTTTTTCTGATTTCAGCAAATTTTTTAATCCGTTTCGATCTTACAGCCGATAAACGATATTCGGTGTCAGGGATCAGTGCCGAAATTGTTTCGAATTTGGAAAATCAGGTAGAAATAGAATTGTATTTAGAGGGTGAAATGGAATCGGGTTTGCGAAAAATACAAACGGAAATCATAGAAAAAATTGCAGTTTTAAATGCGTATTCCTCAAAACCAATTCGCATAAGATTGGTCGATCCATATTCGATTGTCAATAAAACAAAACGGGAAGAATTTATACAGGAGCTTTTAAATAAGGGTGTTTCACGCATTAGTTTCAGGCACAAAACCGAAAAAGGAGTGGCCACAAAGTTTATTTTTCCGGGAGCAATTATACGTTATTCAAACAAAGAAATGGCGGTTAATTTTCTGAAAAATAATCCGGCATTTAGTTACGAAGTGAATTTTAATCACTCGGTTGAAACCATCGAATTTGAATTGGTAAATGCCTTGCAGAAATTGATGCGAAACAAAAAGTCAACAGTGGCATTTCTTCAGGGGCAGGACGAAGCAAATCAGTACGAAGTTGCCGATTTTGCGCGCGAATTATCCGCCGATTTTAAGATTGATATGACCACCGCTGACGAGTTAAAAAATATATCGACGGATATTTTAATTGTTGCCGATCCAAAGATTGCTTTCGACGAAAAAGCAAAAATTATCATCGATCAGTTTATCATGAAGGGTGGAAAAGTGGTATGGATGATCAGTCCGGTTCAAGTGAGTCTGGATAGTTTGTCGAACGGATATCTAACCTACGCCTTTCCGCGCGACATAAATTTGGGCGATCAGCTTTTTCGTTACGGGGTACGTTTAAATTACGAATTGTTACAGGATGTAAATTGTGTACGAATCCAGGTAAATACTGCAGCACCCGGCAATCCGCCAAAATTCACCTTGCATCCCTGGTATTATTCGCCGCTCTTAACCCCCAACGATAATAATCCGGTTAGTCGAAATCTGAATTGGGTGATGAGCGAATTTACTTCGTCGATCGATACACTTTCCGGAAATTCGGAAATCAGAAAAAGTGTGATTTTATCAACTTCGGCAAATGCACGCCGGGTAAAATCACCATCTTCGGTGAGTTTGCAAAACATCAATAATCCGCCTGCACGTGAACTTTTTACTCAGAAAAATATTCCGGTTGGAGTAATTCTTGAAGGTCAGTTTACTTCCGCTTATAAAAACAGAATGATTGAAAACTACGGTTTTTCAAATGCTGCAATCATCAACAAAAGCCAGCCAACAAAAATGATAGTGATTGCTAATGGCGGA
>JBNKOT010000099.1:0-5782 GCA_050294855.1 Draconibacterium sp.
AACAAGTGAAAAACGTTCGAACGGAATTCTAGCGATATACGTTTGACTTCTAATTATTATTTCAAACAATTTACAGACTTAAAATTTAATTCAATCATTAACCAAAAAAGTGTTATTGTTATGGTAAATAAAATCACAAGTTTAGCTGAATATCTTCAGAAGTACCAGGAAAGTGTTGCAGATCCCGATGCTTTTTGGGGTAAAATTGCGGAGAGTCATTTTTGGCGAAAAAAATGGGATCAGGTAATCGATTACAAATTTGAAGGAGAAAATGCTCCTGATGTAAATTGGTTTAAAAATGGGAAACTGAATATTACCGAGAATATTTTCGAGCGTAATATGCACATGCGGAAAGACCAGGTTGCTATTATATGGGAACCAAACGACCCGAAAGAAAAAGAAATCAAACTAACCTACGGTGAACTTTTTGACAAAGTAAAACAGTTTGCCAACGGACTAAAAAAGATCGGTGTAAAACGTGGCGATCGTGTTGCCATTTATCTGCCAATGGTACCCGAACTGGCCATTGCCATGCTTGCCTGTGCCAGAATTGGAGCAATCCATTCGATTGTTTTTGCCGGATTTTCGGCAACTGCTTTGGCCGACCGAGTAAACGATGCTGAATCAAATGTGATCATCACCTCCGACGGAGGTTATCGAGGAACCAAAACTATTCCACTAAAAGCAATTGTTGACGAAGCAGTGGAAAAATGCCCGACAGTAAAAAATACAATCGTATTAAACAGAACGGGAGAAGACATTAATTTTGTGGAAGGAAGAGACGTTTGGTGGCACGATTTAATCGAAGGTGTTTCTACCGAAAATACAGCCGAAGTAATGGATGCCGAGGATGTACTTTTTATTCTTTATACGTCCGGATCAACCGGTAAACCAAAAGGAGTTGTACACACCACCGGTGGTTACATGGTTTATGCCGAATACACGTTTAAAAATGTATTTCAATACAGCGATGGAGACACTTACTGGTGCACCGCCGACATTGGTTGGGTAACCGGTCACTCTTATATTGTTTACGGACCACTTTTAACCGGAGCTACATCAGTTATGTTCGAAGGAGTTCCAACCTGGCCCGATGCAGGACGTTTCTGGGAAATTGTCGACAAATATCAGGTCAATCAATTTTATACTGCGCCAACTGCCATTCGTGCTTTGGTTGCACAAGGCGACCATTGGGTTACAAATCACGACCTCAGTTCGCTAAAAGTTCTGGGAACGGTTGGAGAACCAATTAACGAAGAAGCCTGGCGCTGGTACCACGATTTGGTTGGAAAAGCAAGATGCCCGATTGTGGATACCTGGTGGCAAACCGAAACCGGTGGAATTATGATCACACCGCTGGCAGGAATTACTCCAACAAAACCTTCGCTGGCAACATTGCCGCTCCCAGGAGTGCAACCGATTCTTGTTGATCCGGAAGGAAACGAACTAAAAGGAAACAGTGTGGAAGGAATTCTTTGTATTAAATATCCATGGCCGGGAATGCTGCGTACAACTTATGGTGATCATAAAAGATGTTTCCAAACGTATTTTTCTGCGTTCCCGGGATTATATCTAACCGGCGACGGAGCAAAACGCGACGAAGAAGGATACTACCGTATTATTGGAAGAATAGATGACGTAATCAATGTTTCGGGACACCGGATTGGAACCGCCGAAGTGGAAGATGCAATTAACCAGCATCCAAAAGTTGTTGAATCGGCAGTTGTTGGATACCCACACGAAATTAAAGGAGCAGGAATTTATGCATATGTAATTTGTGAAGATCTAACCGATGAAGAGCTGGCGACGATTGAAGACGGTATCCGTAAAACAGTAACCAAATTTATCGGGCCAATTGCGAAACCAGATAAAATACAAATTGTTAGCGGCTTACCAAAAACCAGATCAGGAAAAATCATGCGCCGTATCCTTCGGAAAATTGGAGAAGGAGATGCTTCTAATTTAGGAGATACATCAACATTGCTCGATCCGGGCGTTGTTGAAGAGATTATTGACGGAGCAAAAGTACAAGTAAAACGATAGCAAATTTAATCTAAACAACCATTTAAATATTTTTATAAACCAAAAATTAATGTATTATGGAGACTAAATTTTCGAACCCGGCACCACTAGGTTTAATGGGGTTTGGCATGACCACAGTACTACTAAACATTCACAATGCTGGTTTTTTCCCTTTGGGATCAATGATTCTTGCCATGGGAATTTTTTATGGCGGAATCGGTCAGGTAATTGCAGGAATACTTGAATTTAGAAAAGGAAATACCTTTGGAACAACTGCCTTTACTTCCTATGGATTATTCTGGCTAACTCTTGTTTTTCTAATAGTAATCCCTAAAATAGGCTGGATAGAAGGACCTCCTGCAGGTTTTATGGGTTGGTATCTTTTTATGTGGGGAGTGTTTACTTTTTTTATGTGGATAGGAACCTTCGGGAAAAACCGTGCTTTACAAACAATCTTTTTTACCTTGTGGATTTTATTCCTGCTTCTTGCCGTTCGCGACTGGTCAGGATCGAAACTGGTTGGAACAATTGCTGGGTTTGAAGGAATATTTTGCGGACTTTCAGCAATTTACCTTGCCATGGCAGAAGTAATAAACGAAACCCAGGGTAAAACAATTTTACCAATTGGCGATAGAAAATAATCTAAAAATTACTGTTACGAAAAAAAGTACCCGGGTTTCATTGGGTGCTTTTTTTATGTTGTGCATTTATATGTTATGAAACAGGGAAGAATTGGATTGTTTTACAACATAAAAATGTATAAACCACATTGCATTCACCAGTTTATAATCCTGATCTTAAGCATATTCGAACCTTTTATATTGAATTTTAAAACATTTGACCAAATTTTTCTAACCTGATTTTTTTCATGACTTTTATACCCAATATTAAACACATCTTCAACCAAGATGAATCCGAAACAAAATATTAAAAATTCGAAAAATATTAACCGATGCCGATCAAAAAACTAAATAGTATTTTCAGACCAAAACGAATTGCATTAATTGGAGTTTCCAATAATCCCGACAGTGTTGGAGGGATTACATTACGAAATTTGGTTAGTGGCGGATTTAACGGAGTTGTTTATCCGGTTAATCCAAAACGCGAAGCCGTATTCGGAATTCCTTGCTATCCCGATGTTAAAAGTTTACCCAAAACGCCTGACCTGGCTGTTATTATGACGGCCGCAAAATGGGTTCCTCAGCTAATAAAAGATTGTGGAGAAGCCGGAATAACAGGGGTAATTATTATGTCAGCGGGGTTCAAAGAATCGGGTGAAGAAGGAAAAATTCTTGAAGCTCAGGTTTTGGCTGAAAAATCTAAATTCCCCGATATGCGGATCATCGGTCCAAACTGTTTGGGTATTTTGGTTCCGGGTTTAAATATGAATGTGAGTTTTGCCGACGGCATGCCCAAAAAAGGCCACGTGGCATTTATTTCGCAATCGGGTGCACTATGTACTTCAGTTTTGGACTGGGCTGCTAATTCAAATATTGGATTCTCCTATTTTGTGTCGATCGGAAATTCGATGGATGTAAATTTTGGTGATTTAATCGATTATTTCGGACAAGATCCAAATACAAAATCAATTGTTTTATATGTTGAATCGCTAGTAAATGCGCGCACATTTATGTCGGCAGCACGGGCATTCTCTCGCGAGAAACCAATTATCGTATACAAATCGGGTCGCTTCCCCGAATCGGCAGCAGCTGCCGCCTCGCACACCGGGGCATTGGCATCAGAAGATTCCATTTACGATGCAGTTTTTCGTAGAGCAGGTTTAGCACGCGTTTTCGATTTTGGGAATATTTTTGATTTTACTGACCTGGTGGGTCGACGCAGAATTCCAAAAGGAAATCGCTTGGCTATCGTTACAAATGCAGGTGGACCGGGAGTTATGGCAACCGATTCGTTAATTGCTCTCGGAGGAAAACTGGTGCAGCTAACCGATGTGACCATGGATCGACTAAACGAATATTTGCCTCCATTCTGGTCGCATGGCAATCCGATCGATGTGCTTGGAGATGCCACACCCGAACGTTTTGCAAAAGCAACAGAAATTGTTTTGGAAGACAGCAATGTTGATGCTGTTTTGGTACTTTTAACTCCGCAAGCGATGACTGCTCCCACCGCAACAGCCGAAGCCATTTCAAAATTGGCAACTAATACCACAAAAGCAATAATGGCTGGCTGGCTAGGCGGTGCAAGTATGACCGAAGGAATGCAAATTTTCAACAAAGCAGGAATCTCAAGTTTTACAACTCCAGAACAGGCAATTCGCGCATTTATGACACTTTCTAATTATTCGCAAAATCAGGAAGTATTGTACGAAACGCCAAAAGAAGTTCCGGTTTCTTTTGAATACGACCGACTGGAACTACGAAAAAAATATTTAAGTGAGATTTTTCCAAAAGCCAAAATTCTGAATGAAGATGATTCAAAAATGTTGGTAAACGATTATGGAATAGATACAACGCACCCAACACCTGCAGCCACCGCCGATGAAGCTGTTACAGTTGCAGAACAAAAAGGATATCCGGTTGTATTAAAAATTTATTCGCCTGATATTACTCATAAATCCGACGTGGGGGGAGTTGCTTTAAATATTAAAGATTCTGAAATGGTAAGGGCCACTTTCCGAAACATGGTTAAAACAGCGGCTGAAAAACGTCCTGATGCAAAAATTGAAGGAGTGACCGTTCAGAAAATGGTCGATACAAAAGACGGTATTGAATTGATTGTTGGTACCAAAAAAGATCCTGTTTTTGGAACCGTAATGTTGGTTGGGATGGGCGGAACAACCGCCGAATTATTCAAAGATAAAAGACTTGAATTCCCACCGCTGAATGAGAACCTGGCCCATGAAATGCTAAAATCACTTCAAATTTATCCGCTGTTAAAAGGATATCGCGGTGATACACCAAAAAATATCGACAAGCTGATTGAGGCTTTAATTCGTATGTCGTACCTGGCAGCAGATTATCCCGAAATTGCTGAATTAGACATCAATCCCTTAATTGTAACACCAACCGATGTAATTGCACTCGATGCCCGAATTGTAGTCGATGAAGAAATTATGAAAACTCCGGTAAAAGAATACTCGCACCTGATTCTTCGTCCCTACCCCGAAAGTTTGGTAAAAAAAGCTACGCTAAAAGATGGCACCGAAATATTACTTCGCCCGATAAAACCCGAAGACGAACCGCTTTGGCTCGAGTTATTGGGATCCTGTTCGAAAGAGTCGATTTATCACCGTTTCCGTTACGATTTTTATTTCGATTCGCATGATATTGCCTCGCAATTTTGTTTTATCGACTACGACCGCGAAATTGCAATCGTTGCCGAAGTGGAAGTCGAAGGCATCAAAAAACTCATCGGTGTTGGCCGTTTAATTGCCGACCCGGATGTTGAAATGATGGAATATGCAATTTTAATTACCGATGCCTGGCAGAAAAAAGAACTCGGATTTACTCTCACTAATTATTGTATGGAAATTGCAAAATTGAAAGGAGTAAAAACACTGGCCGCGGAAACTACAAAAGACAATAAACCAATGATTTCGGTGTTCCGAAAACTGAATTTCAAAATCAGGTTTAACGAAGACACCACCGTTTCTGTCAATAAAGATATTTCGCATGATGTTCAATAATATCTAGTTTATTAAACAATTAACTCCCGGCAAAAGTTATTTTTGCCGGGAGTTTTTTAGTCGCTAATCGATGCCAAACCAACTTTTTCCTGTTGCTATTGTTGAATAAAA
>JBNKOT010000100.1:0-5532 GCA_050294855.1 Draconibacterium sp.
CGGGAAGCTCCGAGTGTGCGAGGAGATCACCCGTCCGATTTTGGGTTTTATATAAGCAGAGGGTGAAAATCAAAAGCAGCCTTGATCTTTTTGCTTCGTTTTTGCATCAAAGCAAAAATGAAGGCCGCCGGCCGGCAAAAAGCAGCCTAATTTTAATGTCGCTAAAATGATAACCCACCGGATATTTAAACTGATCCGATAAATCCTTTTTAGTTTTGAAGGGTAAAATAAACCGGATAGTGGTCGCTCAAACCACCGTAATAATTGGGGCCGCCGTATGTCCGGCTTGGAAAAATTTCACCGGAATCATTTTTGAATTCCATCCAGGGTTCATGAAAAACATGACCCCTTTTATCGACACACTGTAGTCCTTTATTATCGAGCAAACTCGTTGATACAACAATATTGTCAAGCATGTTCCAATTGCCTCTGTAAAAATAACTTCCCAGCTTATTTTTATGTGTGGGATACATCAGATTTACCAGTCCGGGTTGTTGGGTTTCCGGAGCTTGCGCCTGTAATACCTGCGCTAAACTTTTGTTCGAAGGTTGGTCGTTCATATCGCCAATAACAATAATATTGGCCGATTTGTCTTCCTGTTGAATCGAGTCGATTTTGCTTTTTAGAATAGATGCGGTTTCTATTCTCTTGGGTTCTGTTTGTACTAATCCTCCTATTCTCGACGGCCAGTGATTTACAAAAACATGTAGTACTTCGTTTTTTCTTGTCTTTCCTTTTACATATAAAATATCGCGGGTCGAATAAGCCGGTTCGCTTATAAAACTAACATTTATAGGAAAACTCTTAATCACCTCAAATTCATCGGAGCGATAAATTAATGCACAATCAATTCCACGAAAATCAGGACTTTCGTAATGAACGATTTTATATTTTCCGGAAGCCAGGTATTTGGTATGAACCAAATCTTCGAGTACGGTATTGTTTTCTACTTCACACATTCCAATAATTTCGGGAAGTTCATTTTTATTAATCGAACTTAAAACACGAGCCAGCGTATCCAGTTTGATTTGATACCGTTCTGCAGTCCATTTCTTTTTGCCATCGGGCATAAACTCTTCGTCGCTTTTTCCGGGTTCGTCAACCAGATCGAACAGGTTTTCGACATTGTAAAACGCAACGGTAAAATTGTGTTTGTTTTTCCTTTTTTCCGACGAACAAGATGATGACAAAACAAATGCAAGAAGTATTGAGAAAAGAATTTGAAATTTCATGTTCAATCGCTATTAAATTTTATCGCCAATGGTAACCTTGTAATAATCAGTAACAAGAGTAGACATCATGCCACCTGAATCTGCTGCTTGTATTCCAAGCAAACTGTCTTCGAAAACTTCGCAATCCGAAGGTTCCACACCCATTAATTCGGCACATTTTAAAAAAGTTTCCGGATGGGGTTTTGGATGTTTTACTTCATTACTCGAAACAAGGATATCAATGTATTTATCGAAACCTAAAATTTTCATTGTTTTCCAGGCCAAGCGATTATAGCCTCCGGTGCCAACGGCCATCGGTAATTTTCGATGGTACTTTTTCATCAGATCGACAACCGGAGTAATCGGTTTCATTTTGTGCATAATCTTTTCGTACTCATCTTCCTTAAAATGCCCGACTTTTTCAGCATCCATTTTTGTTCCAAAGAGTTCATTCAGCTTTTCGATGGTCCCGACCGCCGGAATTCCTGCTAGTGTTTTAAATAATTCGGGAGTAAAGTCAATGCCATAATTTTTAAGAATATTTTTATAAGCCCAGAAATGAACCGGCATTGTGTCGGCCAGTGTTCCGTCTAAATCAAAAATTATTGCTTTGGTATTTGGATTGATATCAAGCGTTTTTACCATTTTTTATCTTATTGAAGTGCAAAAGTATAAAAATAATGAAGTACAGCTGATTATGCTTGTTTATAAATTTTTTTCAAAACATAAAAATTGACAACTTTACCAACTACTAAAACTGAATTATGAGCGATACATTATTATATACACTTCCGCAGTGGTTTATTTTTGCCGCCGTTTTTGTAATTACTTATGGTTGGATCGAAGACAAAAAGCCATTTCGGATGATTGGCGCTGTAATTTTATTTTTATTGGGGCTGTTTTCGTTGTATGTATTTTTGGGAGATTCGTTTGCCGCACAAAATTATCTCACTCCCGAAGAAATAATAAGCGAAGAAATCGATGAGGTTATTATTGATAAAATGCCGTTTCAGGCAAAATTATTACCGGCCTATTTAAGTTTTATCGTCGCTTCCGTTTTGGCAATTCCCGCAATTATTTTAGATTTTAAAGACAATCGGAAATATCGGTGGTTCTTTATTATTGCCGGCGCAATTGTATTAATGGGATTCTTTATTATAGTTTCTGCGGTTCATTCGATGTAATAGAATCATTTGAAATGGCTGGCTTTGTTAGGTAATTATCAAAAAGCAGAACTATTTGCTAACAAATCGAAATCTATAAACGCCCAAATTCTTATCTTGCAACTGAATTTGAATAAATTAGTACTAATTAAACAAGATAATAATGAATCCACAGGCTGAGCTACTTAATATTGTTATTCAATCCAAAAGTAATCCGGTTTACCAACTTCTTTCCGAAAGAGGGAAAGCCATTTTTTTCCCTAAAAAAGGAATTCTTGGGCAAACTGCCGAAGCAAAAGGAACCAAAATAAATGCAACAATTGGTGCTGCCGTTGAAGACGATGGAACGCCGATGCGACTGGAATCCATTGCTTCAAAAATAAAGTTGGATCCTTCGCGGGTTTTTCCCTATGCGCCGAGTTTTGGACGTCCGGATATTCGTGCCAAATGGAAAAGTATGATTTATGCTAAAAATCCATCACTGGAAAACGTAGAATTGAGTTTGCCGGTGGTTACAAATGCACTCACTCACGGAATTAGCATGGCCGGTTATATGTTTCTCGATGAAGGTGACGAAGTAATTGTACCCGATCTGTTTTGGGGAAACTACAATTTAACCTTGGGGAATGCCTACGGAGCTAAGATTGTTAAATTCAATACGTTTAAAAATAATCGGTTCGACTTGGGGGCTTTCGAAACAAAATTGAATGAAGGTCCAATCGGGAAAAAAGTGATCATTCTTAATTTCCCGAATAATCCTTCGGGTTACACACCAACCATTGCCGAACAAAACAGCATTGTCGAAATTATAAAAGAAGCTGCCGATGTTGGAAATAATATTGTAGTAATAACCGACGACGCGTATTTTGGATTAGTTTACGAAGATGGAATTGCCGAAGAAAGTATTTTCAGTGCGCTGTGTCAGTTGCACGAAAATGTGTTGGCACTGAAAGTCGACGGCGCCACAAAAGAAGATTATGTGTGGGGATTCCGTGTTGGATTTATGACCTACGGAATTTTGGGTGGCGACGCCTCATTGTATAATGCACTCGAAGCAAAAACTGCTGGAGCCATTCGTGGAAATATTTCGAATGCTGCAAACATTTCGCAGTCGTTATTGCTCGAAGCTTTTAGCAGCCCCGAGTATGCAAAACAAAAGGCTGCAAAATATAAGATCATGAAATCGCGTTACGATGCAGTTAAAAAAGCGCTCATGGATAAAAAATACGAAAAGTATTTTACCGCCATTCCGTTTAACTCAGGTTATTTTATGTGTGTAAAATTGGTTGAGGGTTTGGATGGCGAAACAATTCGAAGAGTATTAATCGATAAATACGGAATCGGACTCATCAGTTTGGGGAATGTTCTGCGGATTGCTTATTCGGCTGTTGCAGCAAAAGATATTAATGAGCTATTCGAAGGAATTTATCTCGCTTGTAAAGATTGTTCCAAATAATTGTTCAGGAACACTGCAAGGTTTTCTAATTAGAAATGCCGTTTCAATCGAATGTTGAAACGGCATTTTTTTATTTGAATTGATGGCGTTTTAAACAAAAAGATTTTCGTCGCGAATGATCATCAAAATAGCTGAGTGGGGTAGAATAATATATTTCTCGTTATTGAATTCAATTTCATGTCCGCTTTTATTCATATAAACGGCTAAATCTCCAATGTGCGTTTGTAAAGGCATGTATCGAATGTCGTTTTGTTTTTCTTTCCATTCCTCATCTTCTTCGGCAACAGAAGGAATTGGGTAGCCCGGACCCACTTTTACAATGTAACCGCTTTGTACTTTTTCGTTTTCCTGAACCGTTGGCGGTAAATATAAACCCGACTTTGTT
Source organism: Draconibacterium sp. (assembly GCA_050294855.1). GTDB lineage: Bacteria > Bacteroidota > Bacteroidia > Bacteroidales > Prolixibacteraceae > Draconibacterium. The sequence continues at coordinate 4,216 of JBNKOT010000100.1, forward strand.
TTTCCTGAAGGATTTTTAGGTTTCACCAAAACACGGTCGCCAACCATTATAAATTTTTCAAGGTCTTTTTCTTCAATTATCAACGACATTTTTATCAATTTTTATGGTTACAAAGTTAGAATAATCTTTGTTTTTGAATTGAAATTTAACTATTGAAATATTTTTTTGAAAAAATTGAAGCTGTTTTTTTTTGAATAAAAAATGAATTTTACGTTATAACTAGGATTTAAAGTTGAACAAACGAACTATTAGTTCAAAAAATAAAAAATATCTTTAAAAGATTAAGTCACAGTAGATCAGTGTTATATGTTGTTGGGGTGAAAAATAATTCAAAAAAATATAGTACATTGTATAGCATAGTAATATATAAAGGCAGTATATTTGTAACGCAATGAACGATGCTAAAGAAAGTACAATCTTAAAAAAAGTTCTATAAAAAGTGTAACGAAATAAAGTTTTAAGCGTCTTAATTGCACAACAGAAAACAAAAAAGCAGAAAACAAAAAAAGTTCACGCAACAAAAACAAAAACAAAGCAGGAGGATTAGTCATGAAAACAACAAACAATGTTCAGAAAGCAATTTTAAAATCACTGGCAGTAGTAACAAGTTTAGTATTAATTAGTTTCACAGTTAGCGCTCAGGGATTTTGGGAGTCATTACTAGAAAACAGTACCTTAAACGAAATTGCATATGCAATGGTTGAGCCCGTATCGGAAAGTATCGCACCAGCAGAATTTGACAGCGAAATGGATGCAAATACATTTAACGAATATTTGGAAGTAGAAACAGAAGAGGCTTTAGAATTGGAAGGCTGGATGTTTAGCGAAGCAAATTTTACAGCCGCTTTTGCACTGGAAGCAGAAGTTGAAGAATCGATGGAAGTTGAAAGTTGGATGGTAGACGAAGCTTATTTTGCTCCGGAATCGGATAACGAAATTGAAAATGTACAAGAAGACGAAAAGGAGAAAGTTGTACTTAAAAGAGCCGATGTAAAACCTACAAACGGGCAAATTATGGTAAAAGGCGAATACATTATCGGAAAAAACTTTATCTATCATAATGTCTTTGAGAAAGAAGCCGATATGCAATTAGAACGATGGATGGTAAATAGTAAGTTCTGGAGAAACTAGAAAACAAATTGAGTCATAATTAAAAGCGCCGGTAAGAAATTATCGGCGTTTTTTTATGTTTTAAGTCAACGAATATTCGTCGTGAATATCGGTTAAAACTTCGTAGCCGGTTTCTGTTACTAAAATGGTGTGTTCAAATTGTGCCGAAAGTTTATTATCGGTAGTGCGTGCGGTCCAGCCATCGTG
>JBNKOT010000101.1:0-6202 GCA_050294855.1 Draconibacterium sp.
ATGTTTCAGGAGCAATGGTTGATTTGGTGATTTTGAAATTGCTTCACGATGGTTTTTATTCGGGCATTTTTTCGAAAAATGCGATAAAAAAAATGATTGAATCGCCTGTTTTTAAAAATCATTCGAATCCAATTATTAAAAGAGCGAGTTTAAATATTGTCGAAAAATTTATGCTTTTGCAGCAGGGAACAGCAGCTCCGGTAATTTGTTTGAAGAATTTGCAACAACAACAAATTTGTTCGAATACCACAACAGATAAATTCAAATACATTGTATTTGCCGATGTTGAAATGATAGTTTGCCGCGAGCAATTAAAATACCTTTTCGATATAGACAAGCGTTTTAGCAAGTACCTCGAAATATTTGTGGTTTTGAGAAATACCGATCGTTTGGGCATACAAACTTTTGTCGCTGAAAACGAAATCCCGGGTAAAATTCTGATCGACAAAGAAGATGAGTTTATTGAAAAATATAAAGTGAGGTCGTTTCCGCAGTCGTTTCTTTTAAACGAAAAACATGTGGTACAATTCGAATCCGCAAAATCTCCATTAAACGGGTTCGAGCAGCAATTTAATTCTTTTCTCCGCAACGAACTTTTTATGCGTCAGCGTAATGAATCGAAATAAAGTTGGATAATTGGTTTTAAATTCGCGTAAGTATTCTGAAGTGGAGTTGCCAGTTCTGTTTTCGAAAACCATTTTATTTCAGTAATGTTTTCTTCTGTTTCAGGAGTGCCGTTCTCCGTTCCCGTATATTCCATTTCGTACCAAAAGGTTTCCTTAAAAATCCATTCGCCCAACGATTTTTTGTGCGGCGATTGATAAAGGTGAAAAGTGGAAGGAAGTTGTTGTATAATTTGGTGATTGGAAATTCCGCATTCTTCTTCTACTTCGCGTAAAGCAGCTTGTTCGGTTGTTTCGTCTTTATCGATTTTTCCTTTGGGCAGATCCCATTTGTTGTTCCTGAAAATGAAAAGAAATTGCTGATTTCTGCGCACCATTCCACCGGCTGCCGGAAGGGTTTTAAAAGCAATCTGAAACAGCGATTTAAAAAAATATTCTGGTCGGTCGTGGGTTAAAATCACATCCGAAACACCGTTCGAGATGTACGATTGGAACCATTTTCTCACCTCGTCGACGGTACTCTTTTCACCAAAATGAAGAGTTGGTTTATTTAATGTTATTTTCCCCGGAGCAGTAATTACTATCCTCCAGTCGTTTAAAAAAACTTTGTACATTTGTTTCGAATTAAAATTGCACAATATACCATGGAATCATCTCAGATTGAAGTTACAAAAAAATTACTCGAAATTAACACGATAAAAATTCAGCCATCGAATCCTTTTACCTGGGCCTCGGGCTGGAAATCGCCGATTTATTGCGACAACCGAAAAATCCTTTCTTATCCTGCAACCCGTACTTTTATTCGCGATCAGTTTGTAAAAGTAATAAAAGAAAAATATCCTGAAGCGGAAGTAATTGCAGGAGTTGCAACAGGAGCAATTGCAATTGGTGCATTGGTTGCCGAAGTACTCGAATTACCATTTATTTATGTGCGTTCGAAACCAAAAGGACATGGTTTGGAAAACCTGATTGAAGGTGATTTGGAGCCGCTTAAAAAAGTTGTGGTTATCGAAGATTTGGTTTCTACCGGAATCAGTAGTTTAAAAGCGGCAGAAGCTGTCAATAATTTTGGTGGCGATGTAATTGGAATGATTTCGATTTTTACCTATAATTTTCCGCTTGCACAGGAAAACTTTAAAAAAGCAAAAATCGAACTTACCTCATTAAGTCGTTACCAGGTGTTAATCGACACGGCCGTTGAAATTGGAGAAATTACAAGCGACCAGGTTGAAACCCTGATGAAATGGAGAGAGAATCCAGCCATTTGGGGGAAATAAGAATTTATATTTAATGATAATTTTTCCCGCTTTGTGCGGGATTTTTTTTCACAAATAGTCGATAAAATGAGTTTAAATAAATATGTTAGCGAGGTTAAATTAATTAAACACAATCAACAGGTTGTTTTCAATTATTTGTCGAATTTTGAAAATTTGTCGGCTTATTTAAACTCCGGATTAATCGAAAAGATTACCGAAAAAGTACCACAAATAAAGATTACCGATTTTCAGTCGGATCAGGATTCGTGTAAATTTAATATTACCGGATTTGGTGTGGCCGAAATTAAAATCGTGAAACGCGAACCGTTTAAAAACATAAAAGTTGAAAGTTCGGGTGGTTTACCACTGAGTTTTACTTTTTGGATTCAATTGATTGATGTTGATCCCTATCAAACAAAAATGCGGCTCACACTTCATGCCGAAATGAGTATGATGATTAAAATGATGGCAGGAAGCAAACTCGAAGAAGGAATTAACCAGCTGGCAAACACACTTTCAAACCTGCCTTATCAATAAAATTACAAGTAATTTAAACTTTTTAAAACTTTTTTGTATTTATACTGTTTATAAATGATACTATGAAGAATACCATGTATAATATGATGTGTTGTTGGTTCCTAACGAGAGGGAAGGTGTTTTTCGTTTAATAAATTAGAATACTAATAATTATTATAACCAAAGCCTTTCTGTAAAATCATAGAGGCTTTTTTTTTACAACCGATTTAATAACAAATTATGAAGGCAAACAACATTTTAGAGACCATTGGCAATACGCCACACATTCGACTCAGTAAATTATTTCCCGACCACGAGGTTTGGGTGAAAGTGGAAAAAACAAACCCGGGAGGAAGTATCAAAGACCGGATTGCGTTGTCGATGATCGAAGATGCAGAAGCAAAAGGAATTTTGAAAGCTGGTTCGGTAATTATTGAACCAACCTCGGGAAACACTGGTATTGGTCTGGCTTTGGTCGCCGCAGTAAAAGGCTACCGATTAATCTTAACAATGCCCGAGTCGATGTCGATCGAACGTAGAAAAGTATTGTCGGCACTGGGCGCCGAACTGGTTTTAACCGCCAAAGAGAAGGGAATGAAGGGTGCGATTACTAAAGCCGAAGAACTGGCAAAAGATATTGAACATTCGTGGATTCCTTTGCAATTCGCTAACCCGGCAAATGTCGATGTACACCGAAAATTTACAGCGAATGAAATTCTAAAAGATTTCCCTGAAGGTTTTGATTATTTAATTACCGGCGTTGGAACCGGAGGACATATTACCGGTGTTTCGGAAGTGTTAAAAGCAAAATTTCCGGCTATAAAAGTTTTGGCCGTTGAACCGGAAGGAAGTCCGGTAATTGGAGGCGGACAACCGGGGCCACATCCTTTGCAGGGAATTGGAGCCGGTTTTATCCCCGACAATTTAAATACCAGTTTAGTGGATGGCACGGTTGAAATTACTAAAGAAGAGGCATTTGAATTTGCTCAAAAAGCTGCGAAACAAGAAGGTTTATTTGTGGGGATTTCATCGGGTGCATCGTTGGCCGCGGTGGCTAAAAAGGTAAAAGATTTACCAAAAGGAACAAAAATCCTTACTTTCTCTTACGACCACGGAGAACGCTACTTAAGTGTTGAAGGATTGTATTAATAAACGGACTTTCAGATCATCAATGGATGTTATCTCTTTTAAAAGATGACATCCATTTTTTTTGCTATTTTTCAAACAATCGATATTTTGAAATGCAGAAATATGATTTCAACTCAAACGAACTCGTTTTTATATTTCATAAATCCTTCTGATCAATCGATTCAAAAGATTATCGAACAAAAGTTCCTAATTGTTTGTTTTCAAATTAAAAAATAAAAGCAAAAATGAAAAAAGGATTAACTCTGTTTTTAAGCGGATTATGTGTTGGGATTGTAATTACAGTAGTAGCAATTGCAGTTGTGCTGCCCAAACAAATGTTTGTTGTTGAAGAGAGTAAACTAGGTTTTAAAGAAACTATTGCAGCCATCGAAAAATCGGCGGCAGATAATCAGTGGGGAATTCCTCATCAATACGATTTGCAGGAAACTCTGCGTGGAAAAGGTTTTGATGTAAAACCGGTAAATGTGATGTCGTTGTGCAAGCCAAAACATGCCTACGAAATTTTATCGGGCAATCAGGAACGCCTTGCATCGGCTATGATGCCTTGTCGGGTTGCGGTTTACAAAAAAGATGGAAAAACCTTTGTTTCGATGCTAAACTCAGGATTATTATCTAAATTTATGGGATCAAAAATTAAAAACGTAATGGGTGTTGCAAGTCATGAAAACCGGCAGATATTAGCACCTGTAATTAAAAACTAAAATCATGAAAAAGTTATTTTTCCTGTTCATTGTTTTGGCTTTTGTTGCTTGCCAAACGGAAACAAAAAAAGCAGAAACTGAGACAACAAAAAGTGAGTCGACCGAGGTCGTTCAAGCAACCATAAATATTAGTGGGATGCATTGCGACAATTGTGTGGCATCGGTTGCAAAAGGAATAAACAGTTGTGAAGGAATTGAAGCACTTACTGTGAGTTTAAACGATTCGACTGCAGTGGTTGATTACGATGCTTCGAAAACAGATTTAACCGCCATTAAAACGGCCATCGAAAAGCGTGGCTACACGATTAAAGAGTAGGATGTAAAGCAAAAAAGAGCCGATTATTCTCAATTTTCTTTAATTGATAAAAAAATTTGTTAATTCTTTGTGAATGTTTTCTGTAATTGTTTCGTTTTCTGTATATTGCAAGCAATAGCCAGTTAGAAAACAAATTTTTTAGAAAACAATGAATGACAAAAATCGTGAAACCCCGCTTGTTAAAATGATGAGACCGGTGTGGAAAATTGAAATTGGAGTGTATTCTCCGTTTTTGATTCACCAGCCAAAAAAGAAAACAGAAATTAAGCTTTGGAAAACAAAGGTTATTTTGAACTAATAAAAAAGCATCAGTCACTCGACTGATGCTTTTTTATTTTCTACTCAATAAATGAAAGCACTCTATTTTTTGCTTTGCGGATTTTAGCATTAAGCAATGAAAATCACTTGATCCGATATAATTTATTTATACTCGTCCCAACTTTTAATCGAAATGTCTTCAATGTCGTATTTACAAATTCCGTAAATAAAAGCACTGGCAACCCTTGCATTTGTAATTAATGGAATGTTATAATCGATTGAGCTTCTGCGGATTTTATATCCATTTTTAAGCTCACGAGTTGTATAGTTTTTAGGAATATTTATCACCAGGTCGATCTTCTTTTCTTTGATAAAATCAATTGTATTTGGTGTTTTATCTTCCTGATCGGGCCAGTGCAACAAGGTATTTTTAATGCCATTCTCTTGGAAGAAACGGTGTGTTCCTTCGGTTGCATAAATGTTGTATCCACGTTCCTGTAACATTTTTGCCGATTTCAGTAATTCAACTTTTCCACGTGAAGGTCCCGAAGAAATCAATACATTTTTAACCGGCATTTTATAACCGACTGAAAGCATGGCTTTTAAAATGGCTTCGTAATAATTTTCTCCGATACAACCAACTTCTCCGGTTGAAGACATATCAACTCCCAAAACAGGATCGGCATTTAAAAGTCGTGCAAACGAAAATTGAGGAGCTTTTACACCCACATAATCCAGTTCAAAAAACGACTTGTCGGGTTTTGGAACATCGATTCCTAACATCACTTTTGTAGCAATTTCGATTAGGTTCAGTTTCATTACTTTCGAAACAAAAGGGAAACTTCGCGATGCTCGAAGGTTACATTCAATAACTTTTATATCGTTGTCTTTTGCCAGAAACTGCATGTTAAATGGCCCTGTAATTTCTAAGCCTTCTGCAATTTGTCGCGCAATCCTTTTTACCCGGCGAATGGTTTCGACATATAATTTTTGCGGTGGGAAAACTATTGTTGCATCGCCGGAATGGACGCCAGCAAATTCAACGTGTTCCGAAATCGCATACGCAATCATCTCACCTTTGTTTGCCACTGCATCCACTTCAATTTCTTTGGCTTGTTCAATAAATTCGGTAACAACAACCGGATGTTCTTTCGAAACATTGGCTGCCATTTCCAGGAATTCTTCCAGTTGATCGGGATTCGAAACCACATTCATGGCTGCGCCCGATAAAACGTATGATGGACGGATAAGCAGCGGATAACCAACAATTTCAACAAACTTATGAATCTCTTCAATGGTCGAAAGTCGTGCCCAACGTGGTTGATCAATTTTTAAAGTATCCAGTAAGGAAGAAAATTTTTCGCGGTCTTCTGCATTGTCGAT
>JBNKOT010000102.1:0-5676 GCA_050294855.1 Draconibacterium sp.
ACTTTGGCGGTTTCCGAAGCTGTTATCACCGATGATGAAAAAGAGTTGGGCGCTGTGGTAGTAGATGTTGGAGCAGGAACGACAAACCTTGCTGTTTATTACGAAAACCGTTTAATGCACACTGCGGTTATTCCTTTTGGAGGTAGTGTGGTTACAAAAGATATTAAAGAAGGCTGTTCTATATTATTGAAATGGGCAGAACAAATGAAAGTGAAATACGGTGGCGCAATGGGCGATTTTGCAAACAATCAGAAATACGTTACTATTCCCGTTCATAACGGTTGCGAGCCAAAGGAGATTTCTTTCCGTCAACTGGCTTATATTATTCAGGCGCGACTTGACGAAATTCTGGATGTTGTCAATGCTGAAATCGAAAAATCGGGTGTTGTCGATTATTTGGGCGGAGGAATTGTATTAACCGGCAGGGCATCTAATCTCGATAATTTTACGTCGCTTGTAAAATTCAGAACTGGAATGGATGCAAGGCTCGCAAACCTGGCTTTTAACCCGATTTGTGAGAAAACTGTCAGAACCGATCCTGCATTTTATACCGTGCTGGGTTTGTTAAACATGGAAGTTAATAAATCGGAAATCCCGGAGAAAAAAACACGAACCAGAAACAAGACGAAAAAAGATAAACCCGGCTTTTCGATTCTTGATAAAGTGGTGCAGGGAGCACTCGGATTATTCGAGGATGACAATGAAGATTTAGCAATGAATTAAAAAAGTGAGATATGACCGAAGAATTAGTAAAATTTCAAATCCCAAAAGCATCCTCTTCTATCATAAAGGTTGTAGGTGTTGGCGGAGGTGGCTGTAATGCAGTCAGTCATATGTACGAAGAGGGAATAAAAGGAGTAGATTATTTGATCTGTAATACCGATTCTCAGGCATTGGAATCGAGTCCGGTGCCCATCAAAATACAATTGGGTGTTACGCTAACTGAAGGTCGTGGAGCGGGCAACAAACCCGAAATGGGTGAGGAGTCGGCCAACGAAAACTACGAAGACATAAAAGCTGTTCTACAGGAAAATACCAAAATGCTTTTTATAACGGCCGGAATGGGTGGTGGAACTGGAACCGGTGCGGCACCTGTGGTTGCCAGATTGGCCCGCGAATTGGATATTTTAACCATTGCAGTGGTTACCGTTCCGTCGCCGGCCGAAGGAAAAAAACGTTACGGTCAGGCAATGGAAGGCATTAAAAAATTAGGTGAGTATGTAGACAGTATGCTGGTGATCAGTAATCAGCGACTTCATAATATTTATGGCGATTTGCCGGCGCGTCAGGCATTTAAAATGGCCGATAATATTGTTGCAACAGCAGTAAAAGGTGTAGCCGAAATTATAACGGTCCACGGAAATGTAAACATCGATTACACCGACGTTCATACTGTAATGCACGACAGTAAAGTGTTTATTATGGGAACCGGTTATTCTGCAGGCGAGGGGCGTGCAATGGATGCGGTAAATAAGGCGCTCGAATCGCCTCTGTTGGATAGCAACGACATTTACGGCACAAAAAATATTTTACTCAATATCATTTCAGGAAAAGAGGAAATCCGAATCGGAGAAATTGGCGAAATCATTGAAACACTTCAGGAAAAAGCTGGTCAGGAAGCCGATATTATTTGGGGAAATGGATACGATGAATCGCTTGGCGACGATGTGAGTGTCACGATTTTGGCCACTGGTTTTATTCAGAATCCAAACCGTATTTTACAGGATAAACCTGAGCCGGAGAAATTTGGACTCGAAATAGAACCCGAAAAAGAAATCGTTGATGAGCCCAAAGAGCAATTCGTAAAATCTGGAAATGAGAGTTTGTTTTCGCTCGAAGAGGATGATGATGATGAAAGTGAATTTGAATCGATGGAAGAAAAGCGCGAAATTTTTACGGTAAAAGAAAAGGTAAGAAAAGGGAAAACGTCTTTTTCGAACCGAACAAAAAGGAATAAAAAACAAGAAGACAAAAAGGATGAGCCAGTTTCTGAATTGAATGTAGACAATTGGTTTTACAAGAAATTCGGTAAATTATTTAATGATGGCGATGATCAGCCAATGGACGAATAAAAATATTTAAAGAGAAAAAAAATGACGAAAGAATTGGCACCCTTTGATATTCAGAAAAATCCCGGAGCTGAAATAAAAGTGATTGGTGTTGGCGGCGGCGGCGGAAATGCAGTAAACCATATGTTTGAACAAGGTATTCACGATGTCGATTTTATTATTTGTAATACCGATGCTCAAGCAATGGAGTCGAGCCCGATACAAACGCGGGTTCAACTGGGAGCATCGTTAACCGAAGGCCGGGGAGCAGGAAATAAACCACAGGTTGGAAAAGAAGCGGCGCAGGAGAATATTGAAGACGTAATAAAAGTACTTTCCGAAAATACAAAAATGGTATTTATTACCGCCGGAATGGGCGGAGGAACCGGAACCGGTGGTGCGCCGGTAATTGCTAAAACCTGCAAAGAAGCCGGATATTTACCGGTTGGCATCGTTACCATTCCTTTTAAAAATGAAGGGCGGCGACGTATCAAACAAGCGGCAAACGGTATTGCAGAAATGGAGAAATATGTCGATTCGTTGTTGATAATAAATAATGAACGTATTCGCGAAATGTACGGCGATTTTGGCATTTCCGAAGCATTCTCGAAAGCCGACAATATTTTAGCAACTGCGGCAAAAGGAATTGCAGAAATCATTACCGTTCCGGGTTATATCAATGTCGATTTTGCAGATGTGGAAACGGTGATGCGTACCAGTGGATTGGCAATTATGGGAAGTAGTGTTTCAAGCGGCGAAAACCGCGCGATCGATGCCATCGAAAAAGCATTAAATTCTCCGCTTTTAAACAATAACGACATTCGTGGAGCCAAAGATATATTGCTGAATATTACTTCGGGAAACAGCGAAGTTACCATGTCGGAAATTGGACTGATTACCGATTATGTACAGAACAAAGCCGGTTTCGAAGCCGATATAATTTGGGGGAACGGAAAAGAACCGTCGCTTGGCGAAAACCTTTCGGTTACAATTATTGCCACCGGTTTTAGTACAAGTAGTATTCCTGAAATACAGGGTGCAAAAGACGAAGAACGTATCAGGCTGCAGTTGCCGGGAAATGATACTGATAAAAAACAAGTTGACAACAACATCCAGAAAGAAAATCAAGAACATCAGACCGAAGGGAAAACTTTTGAATTTGATATAGCTGGTGAACGAAAAAAAGAAGAAAGCGATTTTGAATCTTTGTACCCGAATACTTCGAAAAAGAGAGAAAAAACCGCCGTTGTAAACCTTGCTACTAACTACGAAGAAATGAGTGATGAAGATGTGGAGGAACTGGAAAATATTCCGGCCTACCAACGCAGACAAATTAGAATGAATGATCCTGGCTTTAAAAAGAAAGTTTCGAGATTATCGATTTCAAGAGACAATAATATTTCAGACAGAAATCCCTACCTGCACGACCAGGTAGATTAAATAAAATTATTATGGCACTATTCGACCAAATAAACGATGACATAAAGGCGGCCATGAAAGCCCGTGAAAAAGAGAAGTTGGAAGCACTTCGGAACATTAAAAAAGTGATGCTCGAAGCTAAAACAGCAAGTGGAGCCGGAGCTGAACTTGCTGATAACGAAGTTTTGAAAATAATATCGAAACTGGCGAAACAAGGAAGCGATTCGGCTGCTATTTATAAAGAGCAGGGACGCGAAGATTTGTACGAACAGGAAATGGTGCAGGTTGCCGTTTTCGTGAAGTACTTACCGGCAAAAATGTCGGAAGCAGATTTAACAGCAGCCGTTCAATCGATCATCGATGAAGTGGGAGCCACCTCAATGAAAGATATGGGAAAAGTTATGGGGATAGCATCGCAACGATTGGCCGGAAAGGCCGATGGAAAAGATATCTCGGTTAAAGTTCGTGGATTATTACAATAAGAGATTTTACGAAATACAGAAGTTGCTTTTCCTGAAAGCAGCAGTTTTAAGAAAGGGGAATGAATAATTTCCCTTTTTTATGGTGTTGAAAGGGACTGTCTTTTTCGTTTTATATTGCCGTAAATACAGCTTTTATCCCGACACCATTGGCACTGATATCCTTTTTGAACAAGGTTTTTCCCAATTCCAATTATTCCGCTTACCGATTTTATTGGATGCATCAAAGACGAATCGGAAAGTGAAATTCCGCAAAAATTTTCGGGAATTAGCGAAAAAAGATATTGTTGTTCGGCAACGCTCCAGTTGCAATATCCGGGCGAATATCGATCTGTAATTGTTAAACCTGTTTTTTTGAGATCGACATACAGCAATTCCTGAATTTTGTCCATTGCTTTTTCAACGGACACCGATCCAATAATATCAAAAACATAGGATAGCATCGGGTCTTCTGCCATTACTTTGTTGGCATAATTCGAAATTTCTTCGCCAGCTGTACAAACAAATAGCGCTGCAGAGTTGGCATCTTTCAATTGAGAAGTAACAATTTTTGAAGGCGAAAATGTTGAATTTCCGATTTTGATTGTAGCAGCTTTTTGATTGATTTCTACCTGATCGAAAATTTTGTATCCGCCGCGTATATTACATAAACCAGCAGCTTCTGATAAAGCAAGTTCTATGATTTCAGGAAACGGTTCAGGTATAATGTCCTCTTCAAATCCTAAAAGTGCGGTTAAATCTTCGGGCAGAACATTTAGCGCTTCAAAACTAAACTTAAACTCCTTTGTCATTTGAAAAATTTAAGAATGGAAATTTAAGGTTTAAAATCGAATTTGAAAAAAATGGGCAAAAAAAAGGGAAACGTTTTTTACATTTCCCTATTCGTATTTTTTAACATTTTTTAAGCATCAAGAACAACAATTTTCTCGATTACATCGCCTTGGCGGATGTCGTCAATAATATCTAATCCTTCGTACACTTTTGCAAAACAAGTGTGGTGTCGATCGAGATGTTGTGTATTTTCACGATTATGACAAATAAAAAATTGTGATCCGCCCGTGTTTTTCCCGGCATGTGCCATCGATAAAACTCCTTTTTCGTGGTATTGATTATCGCCGTCTAATTCGCAATCGATTGTATAACCAGGGCCGCCGGCACCAGTTCCGTCGGGGCATCCGCCTTGTACAACAAAATTGGGAATTACACGATGGAATGTTAATCCATTATAAAAACCCGATTCTGAAAGTTTTATAAAATTGGCGACCGTACCCGGAGCATCTACTTCAAAAAATTTCAGTTTCATTACTCCTTTCGAAGTGTGAATTTCTGCTAGTTTCATTTTCTCTTTTTTTAATTTGCCACAAATGTAGAAAAACTTACCATAATTCATAAATGTTTGCTGAACACCAAAATTTAGAATTATTCACTTTAAAGGGAATACGGAATGTGATCTTAAGTACAATTCTGCTCTTTAATTGCAGTATTCCTTTTTAGAATAAACAGTTTTTAATTCAATGAGAAGTGTTTTTGGAAAAAGATAAATATTGCCTGGCAGTTTTTGGAAAGATCATTTACAAAAGGTCTAAACGGAAAGAAGGAGACTCAACAGTCTCCCTCCTAAATGTTAACCCCCAAACACACAATATGGGATGAATCCCAAATGCACTGTAAAAGTAGTCATTTTTTACGATATAAACACTATTTTAAACATTTTTTGCTTTTCAGCGGCT
>JBNKOT010000103.1:0-12612 GCA_050294855.1 Draconibacterium sp.
GTTGATACATTTATCGAGCATTTCCTGCAAAGTGTAGAAATTTACCTGAGGCGAAAGGAAATCGGAAATGGCTTTGAAAATCAGTGCTTCTACCCGATCTATTTCAGCAGTTGCCTGTAATTCAATGTCGGCACAAACCAGAATCTCTTCAATTTTTAATGCATGAAAACGATAAAAATCGTCGCACAAATTACGGTTTTTATGAAGTGTGGCTTTTACTTTATCCACAATTTTGTGGATCAGACTAACTTTCTGAAGATAGTGTTGCAGCAATCCATCGGTCGAGTGATAAATAAATTCGTGAATGCTGGTTCTTAAAAGATCGAGACCATCGATGTTGGTAATTGTACCGCCAATATCTTTTGTGCCGGTTAAAATTACTTCATTGAGATTCGAAACAATGGCCTTCATTTCATAATTGTCGGGCAACTCATAAATTTTCACCGAAATTCTGCTTATGTTTCGCTGAATATCTATTGGATCATTCCAATCAACTGCTTTATCATCCCAGCGCGGAAACTCTATTTTTATGGCAAAAGTAAGTCCGTCGATTGCAGGATCAGGAGTATGATCGTAAATTACCAGATCTTCCTCGATGGTGTTAGAATTCAGATCGCCAAATTCTTCTGTTTCATCGAATTCAAGCAAAACATCAAATAATCCTTTTACAAAATAAAATTCCTGCGGACTTACGCCGGGCACTTCATCCAACGAAAGTATACTCTTCGAATTATCGACATAAATTTTCTGTTCTGCATCGGGCGATTTTTGTATCCATGCATTTTTTACACCTGCATAAATTGTTTCGCTTTCACTGGTCGTATTTTCCGGCACTTCAACATCCATCATCAGTTTACGAAAGTCGTTTACAGTAACCGGACAATTGGGTAATATTTGTTGTGCCGAATAAAAGTTTTTAATTTTTGTTGCTTCCGGATCGTCTGCATTCTGGGCAAGAATATCTTTGATCGGATAATTTACACGGTATCCAAGATCGGTAATCGCATAACACAGCACCTCTAAAATTGTAATCCCCGGATCGTGCGTATTATAGTCGGTCCAGATTTTACCGGCGAGTTCCCTGATATGTTTTAAACCAAGCTCCCGGAGCGTTTTATACTGCATACTTTTTAATGCAGGCAATTTTTTTGATATGGTTAAAGTTTCATCCATTTTTTCGTCCGATCAATACTTATTTTACATTTCAGTTTTTCTACTATTCATTGCAGGGGCATTCATTAATTGGATATGATGATTTTCCGCCAACTACTTCATTGTCTTCGCATAAACAGTCATCCGATCCTTCAGGAATTGGATTAACATCATGCTCGTCTGCCGATCCTAATATTGAAATGGCGGTAGTTGCAATAGCTTCTTCAACATCCTGATTTGGATTGTTTGTCGGATCGAGCGGAACAATGTGAAACATTTCGAAACAAGTTACATAGTCGACATACGATCGCTCTTCAACAAAATTAAGCACCACCGATTTATGGATTCTTCCGCCAAATTCAATATCGCTCGCACACTCCGATGCCCAGGGCGATAGAAAATTTCTGAGTTCCTGTTCGAGTTTTATTTTGTAATAGTTTAAATCTTCTGTTAAGAATTTCACATTAAACTTTAGTTTTACTTCTTCGTAAATTGGATTTTTTACGTGAACGCTTGCATACAAAGGATTTACTTGCGTGATAAAATCATAGATATTATCTAATGTCGCCAAACTTGTTTTCGGACGAAGAGGATCGACCGCATTTTTATTTTGCACATTCGATACAATTATCAATGTAACATGTCCAGGAGACACTTCTGAATAGTTGGCCAACGTTCCCTCAAAACGTGTGTGATTCACACATTTCACTTTATATACCGAAGGAAATTTCTGTAAGATCAAACGTTCGTAATCCCATATTGTAATTCCTCTTTGTTTGTGTCTCAGACGCTCGCTGATTCGGGTGTAAAATGCTGAACTTTCTTCGCCAACTTCGCCGTTAAAGGAGGAATATGGTTGTGTTATTTCTTTAATAGAACTGTTGCTTTTCTCCAATTTATCAATGGTTTCGGCGGGTAATGCAAGCCGCAAATGATCAGGATCGTTACCATTGTCTTTAAATTTTGCGACAACCGCCTGACATTTTACATCGATCAACTTACATATTGCATCCGAATCTTGCTGAACCGAGGCACGAATCCAATGCACTCCGGCAGGTAGCAAAGTATTGTTATTGCTTGCTTCTTTGGGAATCGAAAAACGTACAATTCCGGAAGTTAAAAGTCCGTTGGTTGAATCTGCCAACAACTCGGATTTTTGGAATACTATCCAGTTATTGTTTTGTAAATAATGCCATTTTACAGTTTGTGTCGATTTATCAGGGTTGGCACTTCCTTCGGCAACCTGGAAAAGAATGGACAAGGTTTGAGGTGGCACCAGATCTTTTATTCCGATGTATAAATTTCCCTCATCGTTAAATTCAGGAAACATAAAATTGTCGAATTTTGTTGTGTCAACTTCCTTTACGCCAAATGCATCGACATAAAAATATTTTTCTACCCGTTTATTAAAAGCCGAATTTTCAACTTTTTCTAAATCGTAAGTTACGGTCGATATATATTCCAGCGAAAGATCCTGAATAGAAGGAGTGTAAGGAGGATTTGGCAATTTTGCCGCGTTATCAAAAGATACTTGCAGATACTCCGATAGAAGTTTTCCAACGGGCATAAGTTGCCCATCTGGCATTTGCACTTCCATAAACTCACCCGACTCATCTGCCATTTCAGTTTCTGAATCAAATACCGAATCGATTTCCCCAGCCATTGCAATGGCTTGTTTCGCATAAACATTTGGAAATTCTTTGTGTCCAAAGTTTTTCCCTTTTAATGTCAATCGCAGAAAACCTTTGGTATTGCTATGGTCGTATTGATCAAACGCTTTTAATAATTCATCGCGTTCGATATTACCAATCGATGCATCAACTTTTATGAGGCTGGTTTCGTCGACTCCGGGCAAAGTGTCGTCATTTGCTTTTGCATTTCCATTGTTATCGGTAAATAATGCTGTTGTTGTTGATATTCCTTCAGGCTTCCATTTCTTTTCATCCAAACATTTTATATCGACTTGAAAGGCCGAGTTTTGTCTTGAATTTGTATTTTCATATTCAAGATAATAATTACCAAATGTAGATGGCAAGTCGTTCCATTTAAATCGGAGCCAGAGTTTATCTAGTTTTTTCTGAAACACTTCGCGACTTCCGATGTAAAAATTACTTCCGATAAATGGTCGGCTTCCAAACGGTAAAAATGGTTTTGACGGATCAAGAATAGCCTGATCATTTTGTAATATCAGATCTTTAACACCGGTAACATCTGCAGTTATTTCAACTCTTGTGGGTTTAAAACCTTTCAGACTTTTGTATATAAACGGATCTTCTTCTTTTTTTGAATTTAAAGTGATTTGAATTACCGGCCATTTTGAATCGAATGGAATTTCCAATTCGTCTTTATTGTAAGCTACAACAGCATCCTGATCTTCGGCAAGTGTTCGTGTTAATGTTAATGTTGTTCCTGAAACCTCAGTTTTGTCATCAACATTCGATTTGGGAATAATCCATTCCTTCTCTCCACTCAACTTTACAACAAAATGCTCGTTTGTCAACGTTGCTGAAATAGCTGAAGAAAATGTAAAAGACACGGTTATTACACGTTTCCCTTCCGCAAGAAAAAGTATTGGCGAGGCAATGGCAAAACCAATTTCAGCTTGTTTCCGATTGGCATCTTTTTCGTTTGCCACACCGGTTCCCAAAAACGGAAAGTCAGGTTCGCCAAAGGTGTTCCAGCTTTTTTCTTCGCTGTCTATATCGGCACCATCGCCGTCGGCTGAATTGGCGGTTGGAGAAATAAAAATTCGGTGGTCGATTCCGGGATCTGGATTGAGACTTGAAAAGCTGTTATTAATGTTGGCATAAACTGCTTTCAAATGTTCAACTTTGGCTTTGTTTACAACAATATCTTTCTCCAGCTCATAAATACGTTCAATCCCGGTATCATCTTTTCCGGCTTTAAGTTTTGTGCCTTTTTTAAGCAGGTGTGAGTTGACGTTTTTTGCCAATTCAAAAATGATAACTGCCTGGTCGGCAACTGCGGGATTTTCTTTTAACTGAAGTACATCTCTGTAGTAGAAATCGAGATGGCGTTTTGTGATGGTATTTAAGTCGTCCTGAGCCACTTCAAAAAGATGCAAAAATCCAAAAAACAAAGCCAGATGAGCCGGTGTTTCAGCCGTTTCCTTCCACTTTTTCAAATAATCTTCGAGCGAAAAATCAGTCCAATCTTCTTCTGTTATGTCGAAAAAATCCTCCCAGTTTCCTGTTTCAAGTAATTCGGTAACAGCATTAAATTCGTGGTATTTGATTTCAGATGAAAGCCGATGAACAAATAGTACGAGATCTTTCAAACTACGTTCATCCACTGCTACATAAGAAGGTAACAATGCTTTCAACAACCTTTGTTGCTGACTGGTCCCGTCGCGGAGAAGGGGGTTTTTAGATAAACAGTTTTCACTCATTTTGCAAATTTGTTCCTTCGTTTATATAAAATGGAAATACCAAATTCGACCTTGTATTTGTTGCAATAATCGTATAGGTAATTTTCACTTCCAGGTATCCGTTTAGTTCTTCCTGAGTAGCCTCGACCGAATCGACAAAAACACGCGGTTCGTGAAGTAAAATGGTCTTTTTCAATTCTTCGCCAACCAAAGTTGCTGTACTAACATCGAGCGGTTCGAAAAACAGATCTCTAACATTTGTTCCGTAATCCGGCCGCATCACACGCTCTCCTTTCATCGTTGAAAGCAAAATATTCAGGCTTTCGCGGATGTCTTGTTCATACTGGCTCAGCTCAGCTCCTTTATGCGTTTTTTTAAAGCTGACCGGAAATTTCCATCCCTGCCCCAGAAAAGCTTTGCCGCTATTTTCAGATTTTCGTATTTCGCTCATGATTATCCAATTAAAACTGTTGGGCAGCCTAAAATTAATACCCCTCCGTGAACGGTGGAATCGCTCATGCGGGCTGCCGGCATTCCGCCTATAAATACAGTTGACGATCCGGTTGCAATTGAATCGGGTGGACCAACGCAGGTTACCATATCGCCTACCCGGGCGGCCGGCATTCCGCCAATGAATACTGTTGGTTCTCCCGGTGGCATAACCGGACCACCAACGTGTGGCACTAGCCCGGTCACCATCGGGCACGTATGCATATCTCCTACTCTTGCTGCTGGTAACATATTATTGTTTTATATTTTTTATTTCTAATTAATCTGAACTACCGATCCCTGCACTGTAACCATTGCTCCTGATGAAATTTCTGCACCTGCCGCCCCCTCTGATTTAAACTGTGTTCCTGCCGACAAGGTCATATCTGTACCACTCTCCATTGTAATATCTCCTGAAGCTTTGATGGTTAAATCGGAAGCACTTTCCAGCGTAATTCCTGATGAATCCATGGTCATTTTGTTTCCGTTTTCATCTTCAAGAATAATTGATCCTTCATCGTCGTTGAGCACTGCCTTATTTCCATTTGGCGTTTCAAGTGTTACACTTTTTTTATCATCGTCAAACAATAATTTTAATTGCTCTCTTGTAATAAAACCTTTCTCGTTATTATCTTCTGTGGCAACAATTGGTGCCGGTTTTGCACTGCTGTTTAACATTCCTAACACAACCGCATCGCGCGGATCGTCGTTAATAAAACCTACGATTACTTCATCGCCAATTTCGGGTCTGAAAAAAGTGCCACGATTTTCTCCGGCATCGAGCGAAGCAACTCGAGCCCAGATTCCATCATCATCGGGATCGACCACCGGAAGTTTTATTTGAATCCGGTCCTCGCCATCAGGATCGTCGTGAATGCCCGTAACAATCCCAATCTGTAGTCCGTTTATTCCGGGAACCAGCGAAGCAGAAGGTTTTGCAATCACATTATCGAAATGTTCGATTAACCACTCCTGCGATAATCCAATTTCTAGATCGGTGTACCATGGAGCGCCGGGACCGTAAAAATGTCCGACGGAGGACACAAAAGCAGTTCCGTTAAAACGATCTCCCATTCCTGATATTTCCACAACATTGCCGGGTACAATTCCATTAATTCCGTTGATTCGGATTCTGCCACGCACTTTTGCGAGTTTACTTCGCAAGAGTCTGGCATCGGCCCACGATTGCAATTCTTCGCTGTTGACACTTCCGCTGTGATTAAAAGGCAAATTTTCGAGACCGATGATTTCGGCAAGATCCGAATTACTAATATTTCCTTGTTCAGGAAAACCCGGATCGGAGGCTTCGGAAAAAATCATTTCCTGCTGACCAAAATCCCAGGCATTACTTTTAACACCAGCGAACTGATCGCGCGCATCTATCTCGGTATCAAATTCATAAATATTATTTCCGTAACTTAAATTTAAGGTGGGTCTTTCGCTCAAATCAGGAGGTTTAATGCTGACTGTGCCGTCATTCACAAAAACAAGCATTCCATTTGCCTCGGCCCGTGTAACAATAAAATCCCAGTCGGTACAGTAGTACTGAACCATTTCTGCCTGGTTTACGGCTGTGGCTTCAATTTCTGTTTCAAAATCGTACCCACTCAGAATCTCCTCGATAATATCGCTATCGGTTGCATCTTTAAAATATTTGTTTTTGCGCCCGATGGTCATTTTAATGGTTGTATCTTTTAACTCAAGTGTTAATAGAGATCTTTCGTTTTGCTGGGTTTTAATTCCGTGTTTAATTACGATTCCCTTAAAAACGGTTTCGTAATCATTGCGATATCCCATTTTTATTTCGATCTCGGCACCCGGCAGCAATTCATTACTGTTGCTGGCCTGAAAATCCTGCGTCGCCACATCTCCGTCTTCCAAAACCAAACGCGCCGTAGGAATCCGGTTTACACTTTTAGAAACGACAACCGAACGAACGGCAAAGTCGTTTCCAAGTTGTGTCCCTCCCGAAAAAATTTCAAATCCGGGTCGATCAATTACAGTTCTATTTATTCTCAGGTCAGTCATTTGTTTCCATCTTAGCAAGTGGCGGTAATATTAATTCGGTTCCGGGTTCAAGGTTTCTGAAATTCTTTAAACCATTAATTCGTGCAATTTCGATGTAATATGACGAGTTGCTGTAAACTTTTTCTGAAATCAAAGGCAGCGTTTCGCCAGCTTTTACCACTCTTGTATGTGTTAAATCGGCCGAAAATAATTTATCGAGCGCTGCCTGAAGTATTCTTGGGAAATTGCCTTTAAATGTAGCATTGATTGTCGCCCTGAGCGGTCGGCCCATCGGGTTGAAAAGCGTATAATTGATGGTTGCATTTACCAGTACACATTCAAAAATAAATGTTCCCCAGATTAAGGTTAATTTTTTGGGCTGATGTTCTTGTGGATCGCGTGCATGTGTTAATGCCATAAAAAGTTCGATCTGCACATCAACACCGTCGAGTGCTTTGGCCGCCTCTCCCTGAATTGAATTAACAGAACCTCCGGTGGCATCGAAAAGAAATTCAAAACTTACTTCGTCGCCTTCAATACTTTGAAAACTTTGCTCAGCTCCGGCATCTCCGGGTACCCGCGAAGGCTGATAAACTGTTCTGATTCGTTTCGAAAATTTCTCCGGATTATACATCACAGGAAACGGAACCGGAATTCCTTTCATCATCCCATTCTCATCGGTTGGATAAGACAAGATGAGCATCTTCACCAATTTTCCATCCAATAAACCCATTTATCTTTCGTTTTTGTCCTTCATCATTTTTTTCAACTCTTCCAAACGCTCCATCATTCCTGTATT
Organism: Draconibacterium sp.; assembly: GCA_050294855.1. GTDB lineage: Bacteria > Bacteroidota > Bacteroidia > Bacteroidales > Prolixibacteraceae > Draconibacterium. The sequence goes on from JBNKOT010000103.1 coordinate 7,836, forward strand.
TGTATGATCGCTCGAAGTATTTTGGGGCGATAAACGATTCTCCATTTCATTTGTATTTTCATCAACAATTGCCCGAATAATAAGCTCCCTGATTTCTATTGGCATAATCTAATTTATTTCTAAGCGGTTAAAATATTGAAAGACCAATTCGATGGTTTCAACAACAATTTCGTTTTGTTGTGCATTAAAACCTGAGATCGACCATTTTACCGGATAAGCTTTAACAACGCTCCACGATTCGAGCGGCTCATGTTCGGTATTCAAAAGTGTGATGGTGATATCTTTCGGATCGAACTTAAAAGACTCGACACCATTTTTAAACCAGCCAATTAATTTCGAACCAACCAGCAAACCACGTTTCAGTATCAATTTCTCGTAACTTACCCGGTCGGGCAAGCGATGCGTAAATCTGTTTTCGCCTCCCTCCTTGTAGGTAAATTCCCCTATTGTGGCATTTAACCCCGAGACTTCCTGAAAACTAATTTCCTGATTTCCCTCTGTAATACCTTCAATATCTACCCGAAAATGAAAACCAACTGGTGGATAATATTTCGCCATTTATCAGGTAAACTCAATGGTTAGTCCCTCGTGGGTTAATTCTATGGATTCAACAGCCACTTCGTTACCGGTTGAATTCAGAGACGGCCCTTCAACTTTGCTTGGCCAGGCATCTTTAACTTTCCAAACGGTAATTGGTGCATGTTCTTCGTTTAAGAGGCTGATGATTAAATCCCGTCTTTCAATATTATTCAACTTCACGGTATTTAACCACTGAAAAAATTCGTTGTCGGCACGATACATACCACGTTTTAAAGTTATGTTTGAATACTGTGGTATGCCGGGCATTTTTGTTACCTGGTACTCCGGTGCGTTACCTTCGCGGTAATCTATACTTTGAAGCTCAACTGTTAGTCCGGAGACTTCAGTAAAACCGATTCTTGTACCTCCCCATTCTACCTGGAAATGAAAGGCGGTAACTGGATAATTAACTGCCATAATTTTTTATTTTTTAATTTTTATTGTTTTTATGATTCCTGAAGTTTGTGTGAAAATTTAAGGATGATAAATTCTGCCGGTCGAACAGCAGCCATGCCAATTTCAACGATCATTTCTCCTTCGAGAATGTTTTGTGAAGTCATGGTTTCGCCAAGCCCAACTTTTACATAAAATGCTTCAGCGGGTTTTGCTCCGGCAAGTGCACCAGCACGCCATAGTCCTGTCAGGAAATTTTCGATCATGGTTTTTACCCTGACCCAGGTATTGGCATCGTTTGGTTCGAATACAACAAAAGCACTTGCTTTTTTAACCGATTCTTCAACAAAAATAAATAGCCTGCGCACCGGAACATATCTCCATTCGTTGTCGTTTCCGGCCAATGTGCGAGCTCCCCAAACCAAAATTCCTTTTCCGGCAAAAGCACGAATTACATTGATCGATTTTCCGGCAGTTGAATCAACATTCAGATTTTCCTGTTGTTGATGGGTAACCCTGATTGTTGGTGCTGATGTTGAACTCAAACCAACATTTGCCGGAGCTTTCCACACTCCTCTGTCTTTATCTACCCGTGCATAAATTCCTGCAACTGCTCCCGAAGCCGGAAGGCTGACAAATTGTTTATTGATTTTTACTTGCAGCGAACGGTAAATACTGGGGTGCGAAGCTTCTAAAACGCTGAGTGTACCGTTATAGTCTGGAGTACCACCGGGGTCGTTTGTTTTTGTATGCGTGATTATACTTGCACCGTCGACCTCATAATTTAAGGTCGTTTTTAGATAGGGATGATAAGCTGCTCCGTATTTCAGGTAATCGTTACCAATTGCATTTCTAAAATTTCCGATGGAGCTAGAAGTTCCATCGTTGTACGCATCGCAAATGGTAAAGCGGTCCTGCAACTTGTTACACTGTGCCAACGCCGCCTGAACCACCTGGCCGTATTCTAAAACAGTTGATAAACTAACCGCATCGGGGAAAACCAAAAGTGTTGGTTCATCCACAATTTCGGTAGCTGCAATTCCACCTAAAAGTCCGACTTTAGGTTCTGCTGTTCCCAACGAAATAGCAGTAAAACCTGTAGCTACAGAAACAATATAACAGGGTCCTCCGCCATTGTTAAAATACATTTGCAGACTGTAATACAACAAAAAACCAGATGCTGCCGCCACTGATGCATAAAAATCTCTTTTTATTAAATCGCCGCTCGTTGCATCGTATAAATCGTCGATGCTAAGCGTAAAAGTTTCCGGATTGGGTTTCCCAAAAATTTTTATGAATTCGAGGAGAGAAGTAATCCGTGTGGGAACATTTACAAGCGCTGTAGAATTGCCCTCCTTTTCTGCTTTTTCGGTATAGCCGACAAACACAGGAATGGCTGTTTCTACCGCCGCTATTGATGCCGGAAGAGTAGAGACTTCTTCTATGTATACTCCCGGAGTTTTTGGATCTAACATAATAAATATAATTTTTTAGTTTATTTAAATATCGATCAGGATTCCTGCATTTTGTGCATAAATTTCAGGATGATAAATTCGGCAGGTCTCACTGCTGCAACACCCACTTCTATTATAAGTCTGCCTTCGAGAATATCGATTGCTGTCATTGTTTTACCCAGACCGATATTCACAAAAAAGGCATCTTCAGTTGTAGCTCCTGCCAAGGCACCTTCTCTCCAAAGCTTTGTAAGAAAGTTCTCGATCATGGCTTTGAGTTTTGTCCAGGTCTGTGCATCGTTTGGTTCAAAAACAGAAGGTTCGGTTGCTTTTTGAATCGATTCTTCCATAAAAATATAGAGGCGCCGAACCGGAACATATCGCCACTCGTTATCGTTTCCGGCAAGTGTTCGCGATCCCCAGACCAGAATTCCGCGTTTGGCAAATTTTCGAATTACGTTAATCGATTTTCCGGAGTCTGCATCAACATTCAATCCTTGTTGCTGAGCATCGATCACCAATTTTAGCGGCTCGTCAATCAATTTTAAGGAAATATTAGCAGGTGCTTTCCAGACACCCCTTTCGCGGTCGACTCTGGCAAAAGCACCAGCCATACCTCCAGAAGGATATAATGTAAGTTTAAATTCTTCCAACTTTTTCTTGATCTGGCTGTAGAGCAAACGATCGGTACTGTTTGCACCACCAGAGAATGGATTAACAATTAAACCTGCAGTTCCTGAAACATTGTAAACCAGGGAAATTGAATTCCCAAAATCGCCAAGTGTGTTGGCAGTTAGTGTAACCGTACGATCGACTACACTCACTGTTACAATATCGTCGAGCGTTCCGGCTAAAATTGCCGCATCTATTTGAGCTCCAAGATCGGTTGCCTTTTGAAGTCGGTTACCGGTTGAACTGACAACAAAAGAAACGCCATCTAAAACAATACTGTCTCCTCCGGCATTGGCATTACTGTCGATCTCAACAGTTGCGGTTGCGGCAGTAGCTGCCACCGAATCATCGATTAAATTTCCGAGATTTTGTCCGTTAAAGAAAGCGCCGGTACGATTGTCAGTAATTGCGACATTCGCATCGGTATAAACATATTTTATGGTTGTTTTGAGCGCCGGATAATAGGCAGCTCCATATTTCAGATTATCTGAACCAACATCTGCCCTGAAATTATCCCCGTCATTTGCAACCGTTACTAGCGGATCGGTAAAAGCATCGAGTATTGCAAACCGATCTTGCAATTTATTGCATTGCGTCAGCATAGTATCGTTAATATTTTGACGACCATTTGCATCCAGCAAAATTGCTTCGGGAACAACGAGTAAAGTAATTTCATCGATTTGTTCGCAAGCTTTTAGTCCGTCACCCAGATCTGCTTCGCTAATATTGGCTGTGGTTGGATCGGGGCTGGAATAAACGCCAACCGAAATTACATAGCAGGGTCCTCCACCATTTTCGAAATACATTTTCAGCTGATAATAAAGAATGTATGGAGAAAGACCCGGAGCATTGGCAACAGCAGCGATTTGAGGATTAGTTTCTCCGGCTGCCGGATTGGTGAGCGTTACATCAAATAATTCGACAAAAGCTCCACCAAAAACCTGTTCAAATTCCAAAATAGATTCAATCCTAACCGGCGTACAATGTTCTTTCGTTTCGCCATCGACCACGGCTTGTTGCTGTGTGTAACCTACAAATCCGGGAATGGCAGTAGCCACCGGTGCGACCGAGGCTGGCAGAGTCGATATCTCTCTGATATAAACCCCCGGTGTTTTAAATTTTGCCATAGTTTTATTTTTTAAGTTTGTTTAAAAATTGTTTCACTACATCTATTTCGCTGTTTATATAAATACATATACTTCGGATTCAAGCCGGTTGGCAAATTCCTTTTTTATCCCTCTGCGCGAAGGATTCGGAAGATTGTCCATAATTATCTGGTTACTAGACAACTGTCTTAACTCTATTTTTAATTTTGGCGTCTGGAAAAAAGGAATCGACTGCAAAGAACTAAAAACCAATGCTTCCTGTTCGTTTACCAGAATATCGTAAGCCAGAATTTCTGCTACAACCGGTACCGATCCGTTTCCGTTAATAGCGGCAATCAGATTTTGAGCCGTTGCTGCAGGACTGGCATCTTTGCTAAAATCTGTTCCTTCTGTAAAATCAATGCCACCTATACTAATGGAGTATGCTGTCTCATCGTTATTCACAAGCGTAATGGTACCTTCTGCCTTAGCTCCGATGGCGCCACCCGAAAGTGTCTTCCCTGAAAACCGGATTGACTGAAAATTTCCACTGCCGGTGTATTCTAAGGCAATAGAATTTCCTGCAACACCCGC